>NZ_JCANTN010000032.1:0-20904 GCF_059568515.1 Soehngenia saccharolytica DSM 12858
CCAACAGTGTTAAGAACTATTTGCCAGAGTACAAAGAATACTACAACAAAAAGTTTGGTGAAGTGACTACTCACCAACATAAACGAGCACTCGCACTTACATCTCGTAAATTAGTACGCTTGATTTTTGGATTGCTGACTAAAAATCAAATCTACTCCAGCGGTAAAGTTGGAGAGATTCAATAAAACATTTCCAATCACAAGCCTATTTTTTTTTGAAAATAGTAGGTTCTGTTAAAGTTATGCTTTTTTTATCTTTTCTTTTGTTTCCTTTAAAAAACATCCCTTGACATATTACCAGATTGCTTTTTTCTTATTATTTATTAAAATTATCCTTCATAAAACCTTCTACCCTCTATTAAGAAGATTTAAACCTGAATTATGGTAAATAATTCATTAAACAGCACCATATACAAGTTAGTTACTATATTTTAAATATTTTCACTTATACTTGTTAAGTGAAAATATCAACATCTAAAAACCTTTATTTATTATTATTAACAATAATTTCATAGATCTCCTTTAATCGTTCGTCAATTCTTTCAAACCCTTGCTTCACATTCCATACTAATATTGCTAACAAGAATATTAATATAACACCTTCCATTTCAAACACTCCTTTTTTAATTAATAACTATAAATTCAAAAGCTTTTACTATTACCTAAATTCCACGTGCATTTTTTATTAGCTTAAAAGAACACTATTTCAAGAAGAATTTAAACTGATACTCCCACATTGTAACATTATTTACCACCACCTTTCAATCTTTTTCAATAAATTATTGATTGCAACTTTGGAGTAAAGATACTTATTAAACCCTGCAAGTTATCCACAGAGCAACACTCGATTTTCAAGATGATATCTTTATTATACCAGACATTTTTCATACACTTCCTTGTACGGATAGTTTTCTGACAAATTCATAATTACAGTTCTTGCGGTTTTAATGATTTTGGCTGCAAGAAATACATACTTCAAACGAAAGGTCTTTATTTGCTGTCTGTATTCTGAAGGCTCTAAGGAATCAATCTTGAACAACAAAAACAGGTTATATGAAAGCATCATCATTTGAAACACCGCTTCATTTGCCCAAAATGATTTAAGTAAAAGATGACCCACCGCCATGTCGTATTTGGCTTCTTTAATATAGTTCTCAGCATTGCCACGTTTTTCATAGGATATAACTACTTTTTCAGAAAGCAATGTAGTGTTTGTCACAAAGAAAAAGTATTCGTACTCAGAGCCTTCTAAAAGTGATATTTGTGCTCTTTCTTTTTCTGGTTTCAGTACGCGAGACACAACAAACCTTCTGTCTTTCTCCCAGTTATCTAATTTTGTAAACAGTTCTGTAGTTTCTCTGCCTTCTTCACCTTTAACGAATACAACCGATGAATTCGTTGCTTGGGATGCAAGCGTAGAATAACTTTTGGCTTTAATTAAATATTTGCAACCAAGAGATTCTATCGTTTCAATAATTTTTTCATCAAAGGAGCCACTATCCATTCGAAATAAAATCTCTAAATCATCTGTTTTGATGTTGGCTACTATTTCTTTGATCATTTCAGATGCACCGTTAGCTGTGTAAGTATTGCCACTTCTTACAAATCCGGTGACGTAGGCTTTTAATTCGTCGCAAAATGCAAACTGGATATTGTAGCATCGGTTTCCTAGTTTCTTGGGATTATATCCTTTTGATGCACCTTCTTGATGACCTTCTACGTTGATTACACTACTATCAATATCAATCGTAATGGATGTCAATTTACTTTTAGTGAGCAGTTTTTTAAAGACTTTAAAATTAATGTCTCTAAACATTTGTGTTGTCTTAAAGGTGAAGTTTCCTAAAAACCGTGACACTGTTTCAGGTTCTTTTACGGAAATATCAAATTCATTAACGAGTGGATCATTTTGAAGGAGCTTTAGACGTTCTAGCTTGTCTATACCAATAAAGTGACCACAGATCATCGTCTTTATATGATTCATCTTGATTTTATTTGTGGAGTCATTATCAAATACGAGGTCATTTTCAACTAGATCAAAAATCTCATTACTTTTTGCGTTCTCAAGGAGAAGAAAAAGACCTGCATTTGATGTTAGATTCTTAGCTGTGAAATCAATTTTATTAATCATAATTTAAACCCCTTTTTCTGCTTTTGTTACTATTATTGTACCATATATCGACTCATAAAAGCTGATAATTCAACACATTTTTGAGCATTTTTCTTTCACCCAATGGGTGAAAGCTGAATTTTGAAGGAACGTATATTTATCAATGCTTTGAGGGTGGTTTATAAAGTACTGACGTAGAATCTCAGTTATACCATATCATCTAAAATTTATCTTTAAATATCTATCCTGTTTTTTAAAGAAATCATGGTTTTTTCTCTCACAATTTCATATAAATTTAGCTTTGTTACTTCAACTAATATTGGATTATTCTTGTCTTTCTTGAATTCTTCCTCTAACGTATTTTTTAACATATCTATGTCTGTCTTAGAACTCATGTCTATAAAATCTACGATAATTATTCCCCCAATATTTCTGAGTCTAAGTTGTATAGCTATTTCTTTTGCAGCTTCTAAATTAGTTTTTAATACGATTTCTTGATAATTTTTCCCATTTACAAGACTACCAGTATTCACATCTATCGCAGTTAATGCTTCCAATTCATCAATTACTATATATCCACCACTTTTAAGTGCAACTTTATTAGAAACAGCTTGATACAACTCATGAGTTATTAGAGGGTCATGCTTCGAACTAAAGTCTAAATCTAAAACGATATTTTCTCTTGAATTATTTTTATCATCTGATTTGTTTAAAATGTCAAAGTAAAAATCCTTGTCATTTACAACTATGAAATCTTCATTTGGATTATAATAGTCTCTCAATATCCGATCTGTGATGCTAGTTGTTTGATAGATTAGCTTAGGAGTTGGTAAATAATTCAATTCACTTAAAATCTTAGTGTATAGAGCTTCTAATGTTCTGTACTCATTTAATAGATCTTCTTCCAGTGCTTTTGCAGCATTGGTTCTTAAAATTATTCCACAATCATCTGAAAATATACACTTTGCAATTTTTTCTAGGTTTACTCTCTCAGCATTTTTTACTTTTTTTGATATGCTTATTCCAGAATTAAAAGGACACAATACAATATATTTACCTGCTAAAGTCAATTTCATAGTCACTTTAGCTCCTTTTGAGCCAATTTGATCCTTAATTACCTGGACTAAAACTGTATCACCTGATTTTATCCTATGATGTTTCGAATTGTAATCTATTTGAGGGATCTCTTCAAAGCTCAAATATGCATTTTTCGCTTCTCCGATATTTACAAAAGCAGCATTCATACTTGGCAATACTCTTTCCACTTTCGCACGATAAATATTTCCTACGATTGAATGTTCAATATCTTCTTCTTCATAGTATTCAACAAGCCTGTCATCTTCAACAATCGATATAATTTTCTTTTCTGAAGATATATCAAAAAAAATTTTCCTCATTCCTATCCCTCAAATTCCTGAGAATAAGTTTCTATTTTTTTAGCTTCAAAGCTGTCTAAATCCAGTCTTATTTTAGTGTTTTTATTGATTGCTTCAAGCAATTCAATTGGCTTTACATTTCCCTGCTCGCCTGTCATTACAATAGTATTCAGCCTTATTGTATTCCCACAAATATTCTCCACAGATAATTTAAATATGAATGGTCTGATATTGACTATAGTCGTTATTTTGCTTTTGCCTTTCTTTTTCTTTTTTTCAATATCGATGTTTTTTAAACCTAATAATTCATTTATCTCAAGGTAATAATCTATTTCATCTCCTGAATTTAAAGTATCAACTAATATTTCGTATTCACTTTTACACATAGTAGATGAAATTGACGGGGTCATTTCATCTATACCATAAGATTCAACTATTTCTATCCCTGTTGGCAGAATTTCATTTAGCTTATTCTTAAATTCTTGAGGGGATATAGGTTCAATTAACTCCAAATCGAAATACTCACACACGCTCTCAATTCCAAGTGGCAATGGATTTCCAAGAGATAATTTAGGATGAGGGTTAAAACCCTCAGAGTATTTGACTGGTATATTTGATCTTGTGAAACTTCTATTAAATAATCTTATCAAATCAAGGTGAGATAAATATTTTAGATAACCAAGCTTTGTATACTTAGCTCTTATTTTCAATTAAACACACCTCTCATTTCACAATTGTCAATGCCACAAGCATTACATGATTCTCTACAATCAGATGTTGTCTTTCCATCTGTTGCTTTTTTGTACTCTCTGATTAAAGTCTTTTTTGATGGCCCTGCATTAATAAAATCCCACGGAAGTATCTCATCTAAGTCTCTCTCTCTATTAGCATAAAAATATGGATCTATTTCTGAATCATCAATTGCTTTTAGCCAAGTATCAAAATTAAATGCACTACTCCATCCATCAAACTTACATCCATATTCCCAAGCTTTTAGTAAAAGTTTGGATGTTCTTCTATCTCCTCTTGAAATAATAGCTTCTATATAGCTAACTTTCGGGTCATGATAATTAAACTTAATTTTAGGATCTTTAAATGTCTTCTTTAATAAATCTATTTTATTATTAAATTCTTCAATGCTATTTTGTCCACACCATTGAAAAGGCGTAAATGGTTTTGGGACAAAACATGAAACACTTGTAGTTAGTTGGAAATTTCCAATTTTTTCTTCCTTAGGTCTATTAAAAAACATATCCTTAACTTTATACGATAAATCTCTTATTCCCAACAAGTCAGCATCAGTTTCTGTTGGCAGGCCCATCATAAAATATAACTTTATTTTCGAATATCCTTCTTTAAATGCATAACTCATTGCGTTTTCTAAATCGCTTTCGTCCACTCCCTTGTTGATCACATCTCTTAATCTTTGACTACCAGCTTCCGGAGCAAATGTGAGACTTGTCTTTCTTACTCTCTCTATCTCTTTTAAAATATCAATGCTTATAGAATCAAGCCTAAGCGAAGGAAGTGAAACCCCTACCTTTTTATCTTCGAATTTATCTAGCAATCTATGAATCAATAAATCCAATTGTGTGTAATCACAAGAACTCAGTGAAGATAATGAAATAGTGTCATAACCTGTAGATTCTACCAATTTCTCAGCTTGATTTATCAAACTATCAACAGACTTTTCCCGTATTGGTCTATAAATAAATCCAGCTTCGCAAAATCTACAACCATGTGTACACCCTCTAAAAATTTCCAAAGCAATTCTGTCATGTACTGTCTCGATATAAGGAACTATCATTTTTTCAGGACTATACATATTATTCAAGTCTCTTACTCTTCTTTTTTTAATGATTTCTGGAACTTTAGATTCTAAAACAATTCTTTTGGAAATTGTCATATCTTCATTGTAAATAACGTCATAGAATGCTGGAACATATACACCTTCTACATTTGTCGCTGCATCATATAAAAACTCTTTCTTAACAAAACCTTTCTCTTTATGTTTTTTATATAACTCCAATAATTCAAGAGTAGCCTCTTCTCCTTCGCCAATTAAAAACAAATCAATAAAATCAGCTAAAGGTTCAGGGTTAAAAGCGCATGGCCCACCTGCTATCACTATTGGATAAGTTTCATCTCGATTCTTTGAAAAGATTGGTATATTTGCCAAATCCATCATATTTAATATATTTGTATAGCTCAACTCATACTGCAATGTAAACCCGAGTATGTCAAAATTTTTTACTTCCTCTTTGCTTTCTAATGTAAATAGTTCAATATTATTTTTTCTCATTTGATCTTCCATATCAAACCATGGCGCAAAAGTTCTTTCACAAACAAAATCTTTTTGATCGTTTATTAAATTATACAATATATGCAATCCTAGATGCGACATTCCCACTTCATACACATCAGGAAATGCAAATGCAAACTTAACCTTTGCATGATTTATATCTTTATTGTGAGAATTTTCTTCCAAGCCTATGTATCTAGCTGGTTTCTCAACTTTCTTTAATGCTTTGTCTAAATTTTTTATGTTTATCAATCAATTCACCCTTCTTTTAATTACAATAACTCTAACTGATTGTTAGAGTTATATGTCTTCCCTTATTTTAAGTTTTTTAATTGGTATATTGGCAATCAAAGCTGATACTGGTTTATTATCCCCATCTTTAGTAGTTTTTGTCATTTTGATATCTATTTCTGAAATATCAATTTCAGCATAATTAGAAATAACATTTATCATATCATTTTTTATTAGCTCTAATAGTCTTGGCGATAGGTCTGCACGGTCATGAACTAATACCAACTTTAATCTTTCTTTTGCAACATCTTTGCTCTTTTCCTGTCTTCTAGAAAAAATTTCTAATAATCCCATTCCAATGCCTCCTATCTGCCAAATAGTAATTTCATCATCTTACTAAATTTCCCTTGATTAGTTTCTTCTAAGTTTAAAAACTCTACCTCTTCTCCTATTATTCTCCTGACAATATTTCTATATGCTTTGCCTGATAATGCTTTCTCATCCATCACTACTGGTTCGCCTTTATTTGTTGAAATAACGACATTTTCATCATCTGGTACCACACCCAATAATTTTACGGCTAAAATATCAAGTATGTCCTCAATATTCATCATATCTCCTCTTTTAACCATATCTTGTCTAATTCTATTGACAATTAGCCGTGGTTGGTAAATTTCATTAGCTTCTAATATGCCAATTACTCTATCAGCATCCCTAACAGCGGATACTTCGGGTGTAGTTACAATTATTGCTTCATCAGCTCCAGCTATAGAATATTGAAAACCTTGTTCAATACCAGCAGGCGAGTCAATAATTATGTAATCGAATTCTTTCTTAAGTTCATTAACAAGTTCTACCATTTGCGCACTGCTTACTGCTGTCTTGTCTTTTGTTTGAGCGGCTGGCAGCAAATAAAGGTGTTCATGTCTTTTATCTTTAATGAGAGCTTGCTTTAATTTGCAATTTTTCTCAACTACATCCACTATATCGTAAACGATTCTATTTTCTAAACCCATTACTACATCTAAATTTCTCAGTCCTATATCTGCATCTAAAACGACTACAGAATAGCCTTGCATAGCTAATCCAGTGCCTATATTAGCGCTTGTTGTGGTTTTGCCTACCCCTCCCTTACCTGATGTGACTACTATTGCTGTTCCTTTTTTTTCATTTTCCATACAAAAGTCTCCCCTTTATTTGTTTGGTAGATATGGTTCTATTATGACTTTATCTTCTATAATTCTAGCAATTTCAGGATATTTGTAATATGAGTCTCCTTCTGGTGGACGAACTATTATGTCATCTATCCTTAATTGAGTAGGTAATAAACTGTAAGCAGCAACAACTGCATTCTTATTCCCACCTATACCAGCATGTGCTACTCCTCGTAACAATCCAAGTACTATTATATTACCTTTTGCCCTTAATACAGCTCCTGGATTTACATCACCTATTATGACAATATTGCCATTGTAACTTACTTCCTGGCCTGATCTCAATGTGCCATGTACAAATTTAGTCATACCTTCTTCGACTATATTTGTCGTTGTACTGGCTTGGCTTTTTTCTTGACTTTCTATTTCTTTTGATGAAGGGATTTCTTCATCCTTTAGAATAAAATCGTATTTGTACTTCAACAATAACATAATTTCTGTCTTAATATCAAGTGTTAATTCATCTCCTACAATATTTATCAGCTTACTTCCTTTAAAAAAGTCTATGTTCTCATTAATCTTTAGTTCTAAAGCTTGCTTTATCTTATTGTAATCATTCCCTTCAACACTTATAAAAACACCATCTGCTATACCTTTTATTGAAATCATAGAATCACTCATAGAATACCTCCATAATGGCAAAGTTTTAATAAAATTATTGATTGTTGATAATTGAATTTTCTAGTGGAAGAGAATTTTCAACTCCTTCAGAATTTAATCCTAAATACTCAGCCATTATTTCTCTTACCATAGGTGCTGCATAGCCACCTGATCCACCTTGAAAAATTACAGCAGCAACTGCTATTTCAGGCTTGTCATAAGGTGCGAATCCGACAAACCAAGCAAAATCATCAAATTTCTCATTTGTATATGGATTTCTTCCACTTCTCTCAGCTGTTCCTGTCTTAACTCCTACTTTTATAGGGAAATTTTGAAATGTCAATCTAGCAGATCCATCATCGGCAACTCTTAGCATACCTTGTTTTACATGCTCAAGATTTTCATAATTATTTAGTCCAATTTCTTGTGATTGCACTTTTCTCTTATAAAGGACACTAGAATTGTTGTAGTCCATTATACTATCAATTACTGTAACTTTATTTCTATTTCCACCATTTGCAATTGTTGATATATAATTTGCCATTTGTATTGGTGTATAAGCATTTTGTCCTTGTCCAATTACTACATTTAGAGTATCTGTAATTGTCCACCCAGCTTGGTTTAAATATGTGTATTTTATTTTATCAGCTAAGCCTTCTCTTTCAGAATTGATTTTCTTTTCAGGATCAAAGCCCATAGCCTCGAGTCTTCTTACTACTTCTCCTCTTGTTAGAGGCATATCTAGCTCAGTCCAACTTACAATCTCTTGTATAGCTTCTTCTATTTGATCATCTGTAAGGGTATTGCCTTCAGAAACATATTTTTTTAAATTCTCTTTTAACATGTTTCTAAGTAAAACTTTAGTAGTAACGATTTTCTTCTGAGGGTCTGGAACTCCGCCTGATACTTCTGCAGGCACATTAATCTCTATGCCTGTCTTATCGTTAAGCCCTAATTTTTTAGACATATCTACTAAATCCTCAATTTCAACTTTTACACCTATATCTTGACCAGTTCTTTGATTTCTTCCTAAAGCTAGAGTGTAAAAGTAATAATTACAAGAGTCAGCAATTGCATCGTATAAATTTTCATATCCATGTGTTCCACCAGTATTAGTATATATTAAACAGTGAAACTTTTTATCCCCTACTTGTACATATCCCATATCACGAATTTTAAGTAATGGATCTAAGCCTTTTTCTAAAGCAGTTAAGGCCGTTACCATTTTATAAGTTGAGCCTGGCTGTACTGCTGTTTGAGTTGCTATATTGTAAAGTGGTCTAGCTGCAAGCGGATTATCAATATCTTCAGGAAATAAACTAGCCCAATCAGAGCTTGAAATTCCAGTTGAAAATAAATTTACATCATAAGATGGGTAGCTTGCCATAGCAAGTACCTCTCCTGTGTTTACATCAAGTACCACAACAGCCCCAGAATTGGCATAAATATAAGGTCTACCTTTTTTCTTGTTGATTCCATATTTAAAGTTTCCCCATTTGCTTTCAAATGTACCACCTTTGCTAAGTTCACGAATTGTCTTTTCTAGAGCTTCCTCTGCCACTTTTTGAAGTTTTAAATCAATAGTCAAATATACATTGTTTCCAGGAATAGGTTTTTTTTCTTCAATTATATTTGTTGTATTCCCAACTGCATCAACTTCTACTTTTTTTATCCCACTTTCTCCACTTAATTCTAATTCATAACTTTCTTCAATACCAGTTTTCCCTATTAAAGCATTTGGCGAATAACCATTCTGGTTGATGTATTTTTCTATTTCGTTGTCTTGACTTATTTTCCCAATATAACCAAGTATATGGGCTGCTGTCTTTCCCTCGGGATAGAACCTAACAGGTTCAATAGAAATAGATATCCCAGGAACAGTTGATAAATTTTCTTCAATTTTAGCGACAGTCTTATCTTTAATTCCATAAGCGATATTTATTGGTTGATAAGCCATATACCCTTGAGAACTTAATTGATTTAACAGTCCTAGAATAGATTTTGCTTCATAACTACTTAGTTCTTTTTCAATTCCATTGTTTTGTCTAACAGCTTCAAAAGCTTCTTTTACAGTCATGCCCGGCTTAATTTTATTCTTGTTTTCCCAAGTCTTTAATTCACTTGTGAATGTATATTCTATGCCTTTTGAAATTGTTATTTTTGGATTTATTCCATCATTTATTAGTTTTGATTGAGCATAATAAATTATTTGATTATTCTTAATGAACTCATCTAAAAGACCATTCTCTTTCGCAAATTCAATAAGTACTTCTACAGGTTCAATATCTTTTGTTGCATTTCCATTTAATAGTTTATATATAACTGTATTCTGCTCTTGATTGATTACAATTTCAACAGGACTTGTTAATCCTTTATCCTTTATCATGGATATCAAGACTTCACCAGGAATTAGTTTCTCATTATCCTTTCCGACAATTATATTAGTTAAGAAGGAATTTAAAGAATTTTCGACAAATAGATTTATAAAATCTTCTTCAGCAGTTGTCCTAAAAGTTATGTATTCATATTTTTTCATTAAACTAGCTTTATTTTTTATATAATTATCGACAAAAACAGAAGAAAATTCTTCTAAAATCAAATTTTGTTGCAAACCCTTGCTATCTAGCAACTCATATGCCATAAGCCTTGCAATTGGATGCTCTAATATCTTTCTAATATCACTTTTGTTGGTGCCAATAATTTGAGACAAGTATAAAGCATAGGATTGTCTTGTTTCATCAGCTGAGATATCCCTAATATCATTTGTTTTAGATAGTATTTCTTTTGTATTATTCAAAATATCATAATTATAGTGATTTTCATAAGGAAGCACAAATTGAGAGCTTAGAAGATCATCCATTAAATTGTTTTCAATTAAAATATTGATCATTATTTCTATTGGCTCAAGATCACTAGTTACATAATCATTGATATCTTTAAATTTTATGCTATTTAGCTCAATTTGATAATCATTTGAGTAATAAACTCCATCTTTCTCTAAAAAGCGAACTAACTTTAATAAGTAATCATTTCTCTCTGATTTATCTAAATTATTCAGTTCATCTTTCAACAGTTGTACAGTAAAACTAGGCGTATTACCTGCTAAAAGTCTACCATATCTATCTCTTATTTCCCCTCTTGGAGCAGACGTGTAGATTTCTTTTATTCTCTTATTATCTGCTAAATCTCTATAATAATCTCCATAGGCAATTGTCAAACTTGCTAGTTTAAATAATAAAACCACTACAAGAACAATTAATGAGTATCTTACAAAATCAAATCTATTAAATTCATTCTTTTTATTGCTCAAAATTACCACCTATTCTAATTGAACTTGATTTTAGGACGAGTAAAAATCTTTGAAAAAATCTTGTAATATATAACAACAAATATAGCATTATAAACTATTTCAAAAGAAAAAATGTTTTTTAATGCGAATTTTAACGTAATATCTGCTGTCAAAAAGTATATTATTAATGCATATAAAGCATTATAAAAAATAGTTGATATCACAGTAAAAATTATTGGGTTTAATAAATTATCTCTCGCAAAAGAATCTTTTGCGAACCCAATAAAATACCCAACGAAGAACAATATCAAAGAATTTATCCCAATAGTTGTTGAATACAAAATGTCTGTTAATAACCCAACAAAAACACCGTATATGGAACCGACAAACCTTCCTTTAAGAAGGCTTACTACAATAATTAATACTAATGCAGTATTAGGAACTATCCCTAAAAATTCAATGCTAGGTAATACAGTGCTTTGTAGAATCAAATTAATAATTGCTGCCGCTAATAAAATTAATATATTCATTTTGACCTCTTATATTATAACATACACATTATATAGCTTTTTAAAATTTACAGCTGGCTTTATGATTATTTTTTTAGTAAGTTCTTCTTGATTATCAATTATATCTGTGACCTCACCAATGAAAATGTCTTTCTGATATACCTCACCAAGTCCAGAAGTGTATACTAAATCGCCAATTATAACTTCTGCTTCATAATCAAATAAAAGCCCCTCAACTATGTTATCGCTACTTCCAGATATTATTCCGCCATCTTGTGTCCTAAGTATTTTAAATGCCACTGAATTCTTTTCATTTGTGATAGACACCACTTTTGCCCAGTTATCTCCTATGTCTACAATTCTACCAACTAAACCTTCTTGATATACATTGCTATCTATCTCAACAGCTTCAATCACAGTGTTTCCAATTTCTAATCCATCATTCTTTCCTTTATCAATAGTAAAGACATCAAACCAATTTTCCGGCTCTCTCCCAATGACCTCTGCATTAACTAAATCGTATTTTGTACTTTCTAATAATTTCTCTTCTTTTAACAAATAATCTGATTTGCCTATAATATTTCTTAAATCTCTATTCTCGCTTTCAAGCCTTTTTATTTCCTCCTTCAAAAGCTCATTTTCTTCTTTTGCATTTATAGTATCCTTCAATGATGAAAATACGCCGCTTATCCCTTGTCTTATGTTGTTAGTAAATTTATTAAGTGGAGTTAACACTCCACCTAATAAGCTTTCAAATTTTGACATTGGTTCACTTCTATTACTTGTCAGTCCGATTGTCACTATTAAAATAGCAGCAACTACAACTACAAATATTCTCTCTTTGTATTTTTTAAAAAAATACATAGTTATCACTACCCAATCCTATTGTATTTAGAAGTTGTTCTTTTTAATAATTCAATGTTCTCTAAAGCTTTACCAGTTCCTAAAGCAACACAATCAAGTGGTGTTTCAGCAACTCTTGTCACTATGCCAGTCTCCTTATTAGTCAATACATCCAAGCCATGAAGCAATGCTCCTCCACCTGTTAACATTATCCCGTATTCCATTACATCAGCAGCTAGCTCTGGTGGTGTCTTCTCTAAAGTTGCTTTTATTGCATCAATTATACTTGTAACAGGTTCTTTTAAAGCCTCATAGATTTCTTCAGAAGAAATGTTTATTGTTCTTGGCAATCCGCTAACAAGGTCCCTGCCTCTTATATCCATTGATCCTAAAGTCTTATCCTTTATTGCTGAACCAATTGCTATTTTTATCTCCTCAGCTGTTCTTTCTCCTATCATAAGGTTATATTCTTTTTTTATATAACTTATAATGTAATTGTCAAGCTCATCTCCGCCTACTCGTATAGAAATACTAGCGACTATCCCGCCTAATGATATTACTGCTACCTCAGTTGTGCCTCCACCAATATCTACTACCATGCTCCCAGTTGGTTCATTTACTGGTAATCCTGCCCCTATTGCAGCAGCCATAGGTTCTTCTATCAAATATGCTTCTTTTGCACCAGCTTGGATTGTAGCTTCTTCGACTGCTCTTTTTTCAACTTCTGTTACACCACTAGGTATGCATACTATTACTCTTGGTTGGCGTATTGACTTCTTTTGAGTAGCTCTTTGTATAAAATATTTTAACATTTCTTGAGTAATATCAAAATCAGCAATTACACCATCTTTTAATGGCCTAATTGCGACAATATTTCCTGGTGTTCTCCCTATCATTTTTTTAGCTTCTTCCCCTACTGCCAATACTTTTCTACTTGTTTTTTCAATCGCAACTACTGAAGGTTCTCTTAATATGATGCCTTTCCCTTTCATAAATACTAAAGTATTTGCTGTCCCTAAATCTATTCCCATATCACGAGATCCATTTCCAAACAATGCCATAATATTCCTCCATTAAATATATTTTTTCTCTTTCATGCTTAAGTAATTTTCATTTCCAACGATAATGTGGTCTATCACTTTTATGCCTATTATCTCTCCAGCTTCAATGAGTCTATTAGTAATAGCAATGTCTTCATTGCTAGGCGTGACATCACCACTCGGATGATTATGTGCAAGTATTATTGAATTTGAGCTTTTCTTTATTGCTTCTTTAAATACTTCTCTAGGATGAACTATTGAAGAATTAAGACTTCCTATAGATATATTTTCAACTGAAATAACTTGATTTTTAGTATCTAATAGCACAATGTTAAAATACTCTTTTGTTAAAAATTTCATCTCATCAACCAATATTCTTGCTATTTGATAAGGTTCTGAAATTCTAATACTTTCATATGGATTTACTTTTTTAATCCTTTTCGCTAATTCTAATGCTGCAATTATTTGTGCGGCTTTACATTCGCCTATTCCATTTACTTTTTTTAAATCATCTATACTAGCATCAGTAAGATGCACAATTCCTCTTTTATCCAATCCTATTACTTTATTAGCAAGATCAATTGCCGTTGAATCCCCCTGACCAGTTCTTATGATGACAGCTATGAGCTCAGCATTAGACAATGATTCTGGGCCATACGCAATTAATTTTTCTCTAGGCCTTTCATTTATAGGCATCTCTTTAATAGTATATTTTTTATCCTCTAATAAATATTTCCCCATTGTTTTTTCTCCTATAGAAGCGATGTGTCAAAATACTTTTTTAGTGAGTCATTAATTTTTGAGATAGGAAGCCCAACTACATTGAAATAGCATCCATTTATTTTTTCTACTAGCAATGAGCCTTTGCCTTGTATAGCATATGCCCCTGCTTTATCTACATACTCATATGCCTCTAAATAAGCTTCTATTTCACTAGAATCTAAATCTTTAAAATACACCTCTGTCAGCTCAAAATCTACTATTTTTATGAGACTATTGGTGTCAACTAATGCAAAGCCAGTTATTACATCATGCTTTTTGCCACTAAGAGATCGTAAAGTCATTCGGGCATCAAGTTTATCCTTTGGTTTGCCAATTATCTCATTTCCTTTAACGACAACTGTATCTGCAGCAATAATAATAGCATCGTTTACTCTCTTTGACACATCTATTGCTTTTTGAAATGCTAAGCTCATTGTAATTTGTTCAGGCACATCATCTATTCTAAAGTGCTCTTTTATAGAGCTCTCTACCACTTTTATGTCAATTCCTATTTGCTTAAAAATCTCTTTTCTTCTAGGTGAAGCTGAAGCTAAAACAAAATCCCTCATTTTTTATTCCTACTTTCGAATATAGAATTGAAACTGACTTTTAAGTTTTTAACAATATAATGTGTTGCCAAACCTACGAAAAATCCAGTAAATAAACTCATTAACAACAAAAATGGCAAATAAGTATATATCATTATATTATTGAGTATTATAGCCGCAACAGTTACTTGTCCAATATTATGAAATACTGCGCCTATCAAGCTAGTTCCTATCATACTAAAGAAGTTTGAAAAGTATCTATAAGATATATACATTGCTATACAGCTTAAAATTGCGCCTGTAATACTATATATGAAGGATGTCACGCTACCTGTTACAAGCATGAGTAAAATACTTTTTAACATTGCAACTATAATGCCTTCTTTAAATCCAAAAACTACCAAAGTAACTAGTATCACTATATTTGATAGCCCTAATTTTGCTCCGGGCACAGGTATTGGAATAGGTATTGAGGATTCAAGAACGCTTAATGCAAGCCCTACTGAAACTAGTAAGGAAATAAAAATTAATTTATTGGTTTTTTTCATCTAAAACCCTCTTTGATGTAGAATTAATCAGTAAATGACTACTAATATGATAATCATAAACACTATATAGTTTATCATTAATAATTTTTATTTACAAGTTAGATTGAACAAAAAAATAGAGCTTGTAAAAAGCTCTATTAACCAGCAATTTTGTTGCTTTCTATTAAATCTTGCTTTGTTGCATCCACTATTGACTTAGTAGGACATTTTTCAACACAAACCATACAATTAGTACATTTTTCATAATTTATTTTGGCTAAATTATTTTCAAAAGTAAATGCATCTTCTGGGCAGTTCTTAACACATATCTTGCAGCCAATGCAGCCTATTGAACAATAGCCCCTTACCAATTTGCCAGGGTCTTCACTCTTGCATTTAACAATTGCCCTATTTTCGTACGGAACTAACTCAATAATATGTTTTGGACATACTTCAATGCATTTCTTACAAGCTGTACACTTTTCCCTATCAATAACAGCAATTCCATTTGTAATAGTTATAGCATCAAAAGCGCATACGTCAAAACAACTTCCACACCCAAGGCAACCGTAAGAGCATTCTTTTTTCCCATCCGCCAAAGTAGTCTGCACTCTACAATCTGCTAGCCCTTGATATATATACTTGTCTTTAGCTTTATCGCAATCTCCTTGACATAAAACAACTGCTACATTTTTTTCAAATTCTCCTGCACTTACGCCAAGTATTTCTGAAACAGCATTTGCTACCTTTTGTCCTCCAACTACGCACGAATTAGGTTCAGCTTTGCCTTCCGAGAGAGCTTTTGCTAACCCTTCGCACCCAGGATAGCCACAAGCGCCACAATTAGCTCCTGGAAGTACATTTAATATTCTCTCTACGTTTTGATTTAACTCAACAGCAAATATCTTTGAAGCTATTGAAAGTAGTGACCCAAATAAAAGTCCTATTCCGCCTAAAATAAGTACAGGTTTAATAATATTCATTATTTCCATCTAATCGCCTCCTACATTAACCCAGAGAAACCAGCAAAAGCTATGGACATCAATCCAGCTGCAATTAATGTTAAAGGAAATCCTTTGAGTGATTCATGAATTTCAGCTATTTCTAACTTTTCTCTAACAGAAGCCATTAGCACAAGAGCTAATGAAAAGCCCAATGCAGCACTAAATGCGCTCGCAGCAGTTTCTAATATGTTGTATTTTTCTTGGATGTTTAGTATTGCAACTCCTAATACAATGCAGTTTGTTGTTATAAGTGGTAGATAAACTCCCATGGCATTATAAAGCGATGGAGATGTCTTTTTTAATACTAGTTCAACAAATTGAACTAAAGATGCAATTACTAATATAAATACAATAGTCTGTAAATATTCAATCTGCGCAGTTTCCAAAATTAATTTTTGTATTATAAACGTTATAATTGAAGCTAATGTTGTAACAAAAGTAACTGCGACTCCCATACCAGTAGCTGTCTCCATTTTATTAGATACTCCTAAAAATGGACATATCCCAAGAAATCTGGAAAAAACATAGTTGTTCACAAAGACATTAGCAATTATTATATTTACGATATTCACTTATATCCCTCCTTATTCTTCAGAAAATCTTTTGACCACTACAGTTCTAAATATAGCAATTAGAATTCCTAATAAGATAAAAGCTCCAGGAGGCGCTATAAATAACGCTGCAGGTTGAAAGCTTTCTCCAAATAACTGAATTCCCCAAATACTGCCTGATCCAATTATTTCTCTGATTGTTCCTAAAATTACTATAGCAATTCCGTATCCTAAGCCCATTGCTACTCCATCGATTGCGGATTTAAAAACACTATTTTTTGAAGCAAAAGCTTCAGCTCTTGCCAATATTAGACAATTTACTACAATAAGAGGAATAAAAATTCCTAAAGCTTGATACATTGGTTGCATAAAAGCTTTCATAAGCATTTCAACTAAAGTTACAAAAGTTGCAATTACAACTATGAAAATTGGAATTCTGATTTTTTCAGGTGTAACTTTTCTAATCATCGATATGACGACATTTGAAAGGACTAGAACTCCAATAACTGCTACTGCCATGGTAACGCTATTTTTAAGAGAACTAGATACCGCTAGTACTGAACACATTCCAATCAGTTGTACAAAAATAGGATTTTGTTTGATTATTCCATTTTTAAAATTATCTGAGATTTTCATCTTATCACCCCGCTATTTAGAAAGATAATTTACATATGCATCTACAGCCCCATTTACAGCTGCCTGTACTGCAGTAGTCGAAACTGTCGCACCACTTAATGCAAGGAATTCATTGTCTGCAGAAGGAGATTCGACAGGTACTAGCTTTTCTGTAGCTGATTTGCCTACAAAAGATTCTGCAAATGCAGGGTCATCGACAATTCTAGACCCTAATCCAGCTGTTTCACTCATTTGAAGAACATTAAAACCTACTATTCTTCCATCAGTATTTATGCCGATTAAAGATATTATATCTCCACCATATCCAACAGACTTAACTTTTAATCCATATCCTATTACTTCATCACCTTTTAAAGCCTTTGTTACTTCTTGAACAAAATTATTGTTTGCTTTAATTTCGTTCAACTTTTCCTCTTCTATTGGTTGAAAATCATCAGCTTCAGGAAACATCTCAGCAATAGCACCAAAGCTTCCTTGCTTCTCTATTTCTGCGATTATCGGCGCGGTTACTTCATTGGCAAAAGCCAAAACTCCAGCCGAAATTGCTGCAACTAAAAACAATATAAACCCTAGTTTTATAGTTTCATTCATTTATTTTACCTCCCCAAATACTTTTGGTTTAGTTAATCTTTCAATTAAAGGAGAAGCCACATTCATAATGAGAATTGCATAGGTTACTCCTTCAGGAAGACTTCCTTTGACTCTAAATAGAGCTGTTAATAAACCACATCCAACAGCAAAAATTATTTTCCCTAATGAAGTTACTGGAGAAGATGAATAATCTGTAGCCATAAAAATTGCTCCTAATAATAATCCTCCGCCAAGCACATGATATATTAAATCGCTTTTATCTACTCCTAATAACAATAACATTATCGCAGTAGTACAAATATATATTGTTGGAACTTTCCAATCTATTACTTTTCTAATAACTAAGTATATACCGCCTAACAAAAGCAAGGCTGCAGATGTTTCTCCAATAACTCCACCGATGTTTCCAATAAACATTTGCTGAATTGATGGTAAACTTCCGCCTCCGTCTTTTAATATCTGAAGTGGTGTAGCGGTGCTAACTGCATCTGGGAAAGTATATGTAGCCATAATATTTGGCCATGATGCCATAAGAGCTGCTCTTGCTCCCAAAGCAGGATTCATAAAATTCGAACCTATTCCCCCAAAGAATTCTTTAACAATTATTATCCCAAAAAAAGATCCAAATACAGCAACCCACCATGGTGCTCCAGCTGGTAAATTAAGCGCTAACAGAATTCCTGTTACCACTGCACTTAAATCTTTTATTCTAATTGGTTTCTTAAAAAGCTTTTGTATAAATGCTTCTGCACATATCGCGGATATAACAGAAATAAGAATCAATTTCATTGCATTTAAACCAAAAAAATAAACGCTCGCTATCATAGCAGGTATTAAAGCAATAATCACATCAGCCATAATACCTCTAACAGACTCATTTGATCTCATATGTGGAGATTGTGACACAATGAGCTTATCATCTAAAGAATAAATGCCATCTTTAGTTTTTTCTAATGTTTTCTCAACCATTCTTCTACCCTCCGTATTTATGATTTCTTCCTTTTCGCAGTAATCTCACGTTTAGCTTTCTTAATGGATTCTGCCAAAGGTCGTTTTGCTGGGCAAATATATGAACATGCCCCACACTCTACACAAGCTAGAGCATTTAACTCATCGCATTTACCATAATTATCTTTTAAAGAATAACTAGACAAATATAAAGGTTCTAATCTTGAAGGACATACATCGATGCATTTGCCACATTTTATGCAAGGATAAACCTCTTCGTTATCTATTTCTTTTAAAGATTTAACTAATATTCCATTAGAACCTTTGACTATAGGAGTTTTTAGGCTAAATTGTGCTATTCCCATCATTGGTCCACCAACTATTACTTTGCCTGGTTTATCCTTAAAACCGCCACACTCCTCGATCAATTTCTCAATTGGTGTTCCTATTCTAACTAATAAGTTCTTAGGTTTATTTACAGCTCCAGTTACTGTTACTACTCGTTCATATAGTGGTTTGCCTTTTAGTACAGCATCATTGATAGCTTTTATAGTAGCTACATTGGACACAACACATCCAACATCCATTGGAAGACCACCAAGCGGAACCTTTCTACCTGTTATTGCATTTATTATTCTCTTCTCATCACCTTGAGGATATTTAGTTTTCAATGAAGCAACGACAATTTTAGTTTCCGATCCGAGCTCTCTTTTCATAGCTTCGATTGCATCGGGCTTGTTGTCCTCTATGCCAATATAAGCTTTTTCAACATTCAATGCTTTCATAGCTACTTTTATTCCAGAAATGATATCACTTGTATATTCTAGCATCAATCTGTGATCAGCCGTTATATATGGCTCGCATTCTGCTCCATTAACAATTAATACATCAATCTTCTTGTCTTCGGGTGGTGAATATTTTACGTGGGTTGGAAAACAAGCTCCGCCCATTCCAACAATTCCCATTTCTTTAAGCAGAGATATTATTGTTTCTTGATTCAATGACTCTAGCTCTCGTTCTTTTACTTCATCAAGCATTTCATCTTTGCCATCGTTTTCAATTACCACACATTGGGTCTTAATACCATTAGGAGCATATATCGTGGATAATTCTTTGACTACGCCTGATACGCTTGAGTGAATGCAAGAAGAAACAAAAGCATTTGAGCTGCCTATCTTTTGCCCTACTTTTACTACATCACCAACATCTACTAATGGCTCACAAGGAGCGCCTGTATGTTGATGTAGGGGTATGTAAACTATCTCGGGACTTTTTAATACTTCAATGGGATTGTTGCATGTTAATTCCTTATATTCAGGAACTGAAACACCGCCCTTAAATGTTAATTTACCTAAGTCCATTACTCTACACCTCTTTGCTAGTATTATTAAGTTTTTACATAAACTATCAAAATATATTATAACATTAAAAGCTATCAATGTATACTAAAACGGGGATTTATTGCACAAAAAAAAGAAATGGTGCGAGTGATGGGATTTGAACCCATACGCTATGACTAGCACATGCCCCTCAAACATGCCTGTCTGCCAATTCCAGCACACTCGCAATTAGATATGATATATAGAAATTATCAAATACACTATAATTATTATATAATCTTATTTATCTAATTTCAACTAAAATATATCATATCCAACTATATTTACTTACTTGTCTAAAGCTAAGTAACAGTTTTGTAGCCCGTTGTATAAATTATAATAATTGGGATTTAATTCTCCTTTTATAGATGAATCTACAATTAAGCAGTCATTAGTATACATCAAGCTAATATATGGCAATTCTTCTATAAATAACTTTGAAAAC
>NZ_JCANTN010000033.1:0-20171 GCF_059568515.1 Soehngenia saccharolytica DSM 12858
CCTTGCTACTTATGCCGCGAAAGCTACTTGACTGCCGACCTTACAAACACGCTTTTGTTTATGCCGGTGGGTGGCTCCATAGGCTTTACCCTAATTTTATCACCCACCCGGCCTTAACTATAACTTAGCGAAAAAACTCACTTTTCCATCTTATCTTACTTTCATGATTTTTCTCTTGTCGTTATTTCTAACTCGTTACTTAAAAAGCAAAATTATATCTCGAAGGTGACATTTTCATAGAATAAAATCATGATTTTTTAGGTGACATTTTCACAGGTTATTGACAGCAAATCACAAAAAATAAGCGACCAATTTGATCGCTTATTTTAACTAATTTAAATTGTTTCTTAAAAACTATTGTAATAATTGAAGCACTTGTTGTGGCATTTGATTTGCTTGTGCAAGCATAGATGTTGCAGCTTGGCTTAGGATGTTGTTCTTAGTAAATTTCATCATTTCTTCAGCCATGTCTACATCTCTAATACGTGATTCAGCAGCTGTCAAGTTTTCTGATGTTGTAGTTAAGTTGTTTATTGTGTGCTCAAGTCTGTTTTGATATGCTCCTAATTTAGATCTTTCTTGTGATACTGTTTTTATTGCATCATCTATAGTTGTTATTGCTGCATTAGCACTGGCTTGTCCTGAAACGCTAAGACCGCTAACTGATAGATCCCCTGCTTTCATACTTGATATAGTTACAGTCAATGCTTCTCCACTATTAGCTCCAATATGGATGATCTTTCCTGAGAATGTCCCATCTAATAAAGCTTGAGTGTTAAATTGTGTTGTATCTGCTATTCTATCTAATTCACTAACTAATTCATTTACTTCCTGTTGTATAGCTGATCTGTCATCATCTGTATTAGTGTCATTGGCTGATTGTACTGCTAAGTCTCTCATTCTGTTTAAGATTGAGTGAGTTTCATTTAAAGCGCCTTCAGCCGTTTGAATTAGTGATATACCGTCTTGTGCATTTCTTACTGCTTGGTTAAGTCCTCCGATTTGCCCTCTCATCTTTTCTGAAATCGTTAGTCCTGCTGCATCATCTCCTGCTTTGT
The DNA here is from genome assembly GCF_059568515.1 of Soehngenia saccharolytica DSM 12858. Taxonomy (NCBI): domain Bacteria; kingdom Bacillati; phylum Bacillota; class Tissierellia; order Tissierellales; family Tissierellaceae; genus Soehngenia; species Soehngenia saccharolytica. Next base: position 1,059 of record NZ_JCANTN010000033.1, read on the forward strand.
TGATTCTTAAGCCTGATGATAATTTTGCTAAAGAGCTGCTCTTTGCATTGTTTGCTGCTGTTAGTCTTGAATAAGTGTTCATTGCTGAAATGTTTTGATTAATTCTCATTTTTCTTCCTCCTTGAATTTTTTATGAACTTCCGTGTTCATTTATTTTGGCCTATGATCATCTCGACCAAAGAAGTTTTCCTTCTTGATTATAGTATCGGAGAAAGACTGATTTATTTAATAGCAATTATAAAATTTTTTTACTTAAATATGTCATAAAAAACTTTTTCTAAATAAAGCCCTTGTGGTGGGGCAGTATGCCCTGAAAGCCTTCTGTCCTGTGCTTCTAATATCAGTTTTATTTCTGCTGGTCTTTTCTTTTCAATTCCTACTTCAACTAGCGTACCTGTGATTATCCTCACCATGTTTCGCAAGAAACTATCCCCTTCTACTACTATATCGATAAACTCGTCTTTTTTATGTATCTCTATTGAGTGAATAGTCCTTACTTTTGATTTTGTGAAGCTTCTTCTACCCTCAAAGCTTGTAAAATTGTGTGTGCCGATTAAATACTTAGCTGCCTCTTTCATCATATTTATGTCCAAATTTCTATCTACTTGATAGGCATAATTTCTCAAAAGCGGTCTTTCAACATCGCTTAGATAAATCTTATATCTATATCTTTTTTTTATAGCGCTAAAACGCGCGTGAAAATCTTCAGGAACTTCCTTTGAGTAAACTGCTTTTATGTCTTCAGGCAAATACTCATTTAATGCATATTTAAACGTTTCTCCTGGAATGGATGTGTCTATAAAAAAATTAGCCACCTGTCCAAGAGCATGAACTTTGGCGTCAGTTCTTCCTGCTCCTATTAAGGCGACCTCTTTTTTTGTAAGCCTATATATTGCTCTTTCTACCTCCGCTTGAATCGAATTCGCATTTTCTTGTATTTGCCAACCCGAGTAATTTGTTCCATCGTATTCTAAAGTTAGCATTATATTTTTCATTTTCTTCACCAATACCTTGTAGACATAATAAATCCAAAAAATAAAACCATGGATAAGAATACTGTAGTATCTTTTCTATCAAACTTGAGCTCATTTAATCTCGTTCTGCCTTCTCCGCCTCTGTAGCATCTTGCTTCCATTGCAGTTGCAAGCTCATCGGCTCTTCTAAACGCATTTATGAATAATGGAACTAAAAGGGGAACTAGGCTTTTTGCTCTGTTTAAAATATTACCACTTTCGAAGTCTGCGCCTCTTGCCATTTGCGCTTTCATTATTTTGTCTGTTTCTTCCAAAAGCGTTGGTATAAATCTAAGCGCAATTGTCATCATCATAGCTAGCTCATGTGATGGAAGGCCTATCTTTCTAAATGGCGATAAGAGGCTTTCAATTCCATCAGTTAACGCTATTGGAGATGTTGTCAATGTGAGTAGTGATGTGCCTACTATCAATAGGATAAGGCGCAACGCCATGAATACAGATTGATTTATACCTTCTTTAGTGATTGATATTGGTCCAAGGCTAAATAAAACTTCTCCTTTTGTAAACAATAGATTTATAACAAATGTTATTATAATGATAAACATGAGAGGCTTTAATCCCTTTAATATGAATTTTACTGGCAATTTAGCTGTCTTTACTACAGCTACTATGAATAAGAAAATAAATATATAGGGATAGAAATCTTTCACAAAAAACAATGCGACTATGAAAAGTATAGATGTGAGTATCTTTACTCTTGGGTCTAATTTGTGAATTAATGTATCTCCGGGAAAGTATTGTCCAATTGTTATATCTTTAAGCATTTTTAGTACCTCTCAAATATTTGATCAACTCTTCTTTAGCTTCTTCTATAGTCAAACAATCTTCTCTCACATCATGGCCTCTATTTTTAAACTCTTTCATGAATTTTGTCACTTGAGGTATGTCTAAGCCAATGTCTTCTAAGAGATCTGCCGACTTAAATATCTCTCTGGTCTTATCATGCATAATCACTTTTCCCTTGTGCATCACAAGTATTGTATTGGCAAGTCTTGCAATGTCTTCCATGCTGTGTGAGACGAGAATGATCGTTATATTTTCTCTTTCATATAGTTTCTTTATTTCATCTAATATGTCATCTCTGCCTTTAGGGTCTAAGCCTGCTGTGGGCTCGTCTAAAATCAATACTTTTGGTTTCATAGCAACGACGCCTGCTATTGCAACTCTTCTTTTCTGCCCACCTGAGATTTCAAAGGGGGATCTGTCTTTTAAAGTTTCATAATCCAGCCCAACTAATTCCATCGCTTCCTTAACTCTTATTTCTACTTCTTCTTCAGTTAAGCCTAAATTCTTTGGACCGAATGCAATGTCTTTATAAATAGTTTCTTCAAAGAGCTGGTGTTCAGGGTATTGAAAAACTAAGCCTACTTTTTTTCTTATCTCTCTCATCTTGGTTTCTGGATTTGTGATATCAACACCATCGATTAATATTTTACCATTTGTGGGTTTAATAAGTCCGTTTAAATGCTGAACAAGTGTCGATTTCCCAGAGCCAGTGTGTCCAATTAAGCCTACAAAATCGCCTTCTTCTATTGAAATTGAAATATCGTCTAACGCTTTCTTTTCAAATGGTGTACCTGGATTGTATATAAAGTCTAAATTTTCTATTTCTATAATCATAGCGATTCCACCAGCTCCTCGATTGTAATGCAATCTTTTCTTATGTCAAAACCCTCTTTTCTAAGCTCATATGCGAGTTCAGTAACTTGCGGAACATCAAGTCCGAGTTCTTTGAGTTTTTCTACTTGGCTGAATATTTCTCTAGGTGTTCCCATTAAAACATTTTCGCCCTCGTTCAATACCATTACTCTATCTGCTAATACTGCTTCGTCCATAAAGTGAGTTATCAACACAATGGTCTTGTTTTTTTCTTTGTTTAATTTTGTAATTGTCTCCATGACTTCTTTTCTGCCGGAAGGATCGAGCATTGCAGTTGGTTCGTCAAATATGATGCAGTCTGGTTCCATAGCCAAGATTCCCGCTATAGCCACTCTCTGCTTTTGTCCTCCTGATAAAAGATGTGGAGCATGTTTTTTATATTCGCTCATGCCTACTGCTTCAAGAGAGTCATCTACTCTCTTTCTTATTTCTTTTGGAGGTATTCCTAAATTTTCTGGTCCAAAGGCGACATCTTCTTCCACGATAGTCGCAACTATTTGATTGTCTGGATTTTGGAACACCATGCCAGCTTTGCTTCTAATATCCCAAATTTTATCTTCATCTCTCGTATTTATACCATTTACATATACTTCTCCTCTTGTTGGAAGTATCATTCCATTCATCATCTTAGCCAAGGTTGATTTTCCTGAGCCGTTATGTCCTAATATGGCTAGAAATTCTCCTCTTTTTATTTCAAGGCTTAAGTCTTTAACTGCAAGTTGTATGGTATCGTCAACATAAGATTTATATTCATAGCTCACATTTTCTATATTTATCATAATATCGTTTTTCATTAGAGTCTCCTCTGAACTTAATGTATTCTCAACTTAATATAACATATTGATGATTTGATTGCAATTGTTGTTTAATTGAGATAAATAGCACAAAGGGACTAAGCTTTAACTTAATCCCCCTCCCATTATACTAATTCTAGTATTGCGATTTCAGCTCCGTCTCCTCTTCGTGGTCCTACTCTTAGTACTCTAGTGTATCCACCGTTTCTGTCTTTGTATTTTGGGCCGATTTCATCAAACAATTTTTTTACTACTTCTTCATCGTATATATATGCCAAGGCTTGTCTTCTTGCGTGTAGATCTCCTCTTTTAGCCAAGGTTATCATTTGGTCAGTCATCCTCTTAGTTTCTCTTGCTCTTGTTACAGTAGTTTCAATCTTTCCTTCTCGGAGCAAAGATGTAACTTGATTTCTAAGCATAGCATTTCTATGATCAGATGGTCTGCCAAGTTTTCTTAATGTTGTCATTTCATTCCCTCCTTGCTTGTAAAAATTACTCCTCGCTTTTCTTTAGACTAAGTCCTAATTCGGCAAGTTTTTTCTGTACTTCTTCTAGAGATTTCTTTCCTAAATTTCTTACTTTCATCATGTCTTCTTCTGTTTTTTGAGTCAACTCTTCTACTGTGTTAATGCCGGCTCTCTTCAAGCAGTTGTAGCTTCTAACCGATAAATCTAGTTCTTCGACGGTCATTTCCAATGCCTTGCCTTTTGGTTCTTCTTCTTTTTCAACCATTATCTCTACATCATTTACTCTATCAGTTAGACCTACGAAAAGGTTTAAGTGTTCCATGAGTATCTTTGCTCCTAATGAGGTTGCTTCATCTGCACTCATAGTTCCGTTAGTCCAAACTTCAAGTTCTAATTTATCATAGTCTGTTATTTGTCCGACTCTTGTATTTCCAACATGAAAGTTGACTTTATTAACTGGTGTGAAAAGTGAATCTACTGGAATAACTCCAACAGCTTGCCCTTCTTTTTTGTTTTTATCGGCTAAATAATAGCCTCTTCCTTTGATGAGCTCCATTTCCATATAAAGTTTTGCGCCTTCGCTAATTGTTGCAATGTGCAAATCTTTATTTACTATCTCAACATCTGCTCCTGTCTTTATGTCTCCTGCCTTAACTTCCTTTGGCCCTTCTTCATCTATTATCAGAGTTACAGGTTCATCAGCATACATTATTGCAGCAATGTCTTTGATGTTAAGGATGATTTCAGGTACATCTTCAACCACTCCTGGAACAGTTGAAAATTCGTGCATCACACCTTGAATTTTTATTGTTGATATTGCTGCGCCTGGTAGTGAGGATAGAAGTACTCTTCTTAAAGAATTTCCCAATGTAGTGCCATATCCCCTCTCTAGCGGTTCAACTACAAATTTGCCATATGTTCCATCTTCAGATAATTCTTCTACTTCTATCTTTGGCCTTTCGATTTCTATCATAAACAATAACCCTCCTTGAAAAAGTTTTTATATGGACGAGGGCAACTAGTTTTGCATTTATTATTTTGAATACAACTCAACGATTAAGTGTTCTTCTACAGGAAGATCTATGTCTTCTCTTGAAGGTTGAGCTACAATAGTACCTCTCATTTTTTCAGCATCTACATCTACCCATGGAACAGTATTCCCAGCTCTATTTTCCATTAAAGCTTTGAATTTATCACTTGATTTGCTTCTTTCTTTTACTTCAATTGTGTCTCCGACATTTGTTATAAGTGATGGAATATCTGCTTTTCTTCCGTTTAAAAGGAAATGACCATGTGTTACTAGTTGTCTTGCCTCTGCTCTTGATGAAGCAAAACCCATTCTATATACGACATTGTCTAGTCTTAACTCTAATAATCTTAGTAAGTTCTCTCCAGTTATTCCCTTCATCTTATCTGCTTTGTCAAAGTACATTCTCATTTGTGATTCAGTTAAACCATAAAATCTACGTACTTTTTGTTTTTCTCTAAGCTGCATACCATATTCAGTTGATTTCTTTCTACTTTGTCCGTGTTGTCCTGGTGCAAAGTTTCTTTTATTTAAAGCACATTTGTCGCTGTAGCATCTGTCGCCTTTTAAATACAGCTTTGTACCTTCTCTTCGGCAAAGTCTGCAGCTTGGTCCTGTATATCTTGACATCTATTTGTACACCTCCTGTTATACTCTTCTTCTCTTAGGTGGCCTGCAGCCATTGTGAGGAATTGGAGTTACGTCTTTGATTAAGCTTACTTCAAGTCCTGAAGCTTGAAGTGATCTTATAGCTGCTTCTCTACCTGAGCCAGGTCCCTTTACATATACTTCTACTGTCTTTAATCCGTGTTCCATTGCTTTTTTAGCAGCTTCTTCGGCTGCTTCTTGTGCAGCAAATGGAGTTGATTTTCTTGAACCTCTAAAGCCCAATTGGCCAGCTGAAGCCCAAGAAATTACATTTCCTTGCATATCTGTCAAAGTTACCATTGTATTATTAAAAGTTGAGGATATATGAGCTTGTCCTCTTTCTATATTTTTACGTTCTCTTCTTTTTACACGTGTGGTTTTACCTTTTTTTGGTGCCAACTTGCTTCCCTCCTTTTCCTACTTGTTCTTAGTAGCTAGTTTCTTAGGACCTTTTCTAGTCCTTGCATTTGTCTTTGTTCTTTGACCTCTTACTGGAAGCCCTCTTTTGTGTCTTATTCCTCTGTAGCAGTTAATGTCTTTCAACCTCTTGATGTTCATAGCTACTTCTCTTCTCAAGTCGCCTTCTACTCTATAAGTGTCTATTACTGCTCTTAAGTTTGAGATTTCAGCTTCTGTCAAGTCCTTTACTCTAGTATCTGGATTGACTCCTGCTTTTTTAAGAATTTCATTGGCTCTTGGTCTGCCGATACCATAAATATATGTTAAACCGATCTCTACCCTTTTATCTCTTGGTAAGTCTACGCCTGCAATTCTGGCCATAAATTTGGTACACCTCCTATTTAAATATTAACCTTGTCTTTGTTTGTGTTTTGGGTTTTCACAAATAACCATTACTTTCCCATTTCTTTTTATGATTTTACATTTTTCGCACATCTTTTTAACGGATGGTCTTACTTTCATATTATCCCTCCTATGCTACTTGTTTCTCCAAGTAATCCTGCCCCTAGTTAAGTCGTATGGTGATAACTCTACGGTAACTTTATCTCCAGGAAGAATTCTAATGTAGTTCATTCTTAATTTCCCAGAGATATGGGCTAAAATCTCGTGTCCGTTCTCTAGTCTTACTTTAAAAATGGCATTTGGAAGTGCATCTACTACTGTGCCTTCTACTTCTATAACATCTTTTTTAGCCATTGGATTTCGAACCTCCTGTTCTATATATTTAGAAACTCTTATTGAAAGGTTCTAAGATTTTTCTTACATATGAATTATTTATTTTAATATTATTTTCAATCTTTTCTTTGAATTCTTGTAATACTGTATTATAGACAACTAAGTGCTTTACTTTCTTCTTTTTTGGGTTATCTAATTTTCTTAAATCTCCGTCTACGACATATACGTATTCTTTGTCTACTATTTCTAAGACAACGAAGATTCTTCCTTTATCTCGCCCAGCTCTTGACTTAACCACCTGCCCGATGGATAAGTCATCAGTGGAATCCATTATAGTTTTCACCTCTTTATTTTTCCAAAGCGTTTATTATTTCCTTAAATGTATCCTCAATAGATTGTGCTCCATCAATGTTAACGAGAAGGTCTTTATCTTTATAGTATTCGATCAGAGGCTTTGTTTGTGTCAAATAGACTTCAATTCTCTTTTTAACTGTTTCCTCTTTATCATCATCTCTTTGATATAGTTCTCCGCCACATATGTCGCATATTCCATCTTGTTTAGGAGGATGAAACTTTATGTGGTAAGTAGCGCCGCAATTCTTACAGAGTCTCCTTCCAACTGCTCTTTCGATTAGAAGCTGTGTATCTAGAAATATATTTATCGCAGCATCAAGTTTAGTCCCCATTTCAGCTAATTCTTGATTTAAAACCTCAGCTTGGTTTATGGTTCGTGGATAGCCATCTAATAAGAAGCCATTTTTACAATCGCTTCTTCTAATTCTATCCCTAACGATGTCTACTACTAGTTTATCTGGGACAAGTAGGCCAGCGTCTAAATAAGATTTTACCTCTTTCCCAAGTGGTGTGTTTTCCTTTATGTTCATTCTAAATATATCTCCAGTTGATATGTGGGGGATATTGTATCTTTTAACAATCGCCGATGCCTGTGTTCCTTTTCCAGCTCCTGGCGGCCCCAACAATATTAGCCTCATTTCATCATCTCCTAATTAATTATTTTAAGAAACCTTTGTAGTGTCTCATTAACATTTGAGATTCGATTTGTTTTACAGTTTCAAGAACTACACCTACGACGATAATTACTGCCGTTCCACTAAAGTTTACCTGCATTCCCATTATCCTTGATATTAGAATTGGTAGTGATGCAAGTATTGCTAATGATACTCCTCCTACAAATGTAATCCTATTTACAACTTTTTGCAAGTAATCTGATGTTGGTTTTCCAGGTCTTATCCCAGGGATAAACCCACCGTGTTGTTGTAAATTCTTTGAGTATTCAACAGTATTGAATTGAATAGCTGTGTAGAAGTAAGTAAAGAATATGATCAAAATGATGTTTAATATCAAATATACTATCAATCCAACTGTGCCTTGTGGTGTAAAGTATTTAGTTATCCAACTAGAAACTCCACCTTTCCAGAACAGTGAAATTGTTTGTGGCAATGATAGCAATGACGATGCAAATATTACTGGAATTACTCCTGCCATCAATACCTTGATTGGTATGTGAGTGTTTTGCCCACCATACATTTTTCTTCCTACTACTCTTTTTGCATATTGTACTGGTATTTTTCTTTCACCCTCTTGAAGAGCGACTACAAATGCAACTGTCAATAACATAATGATTAAATATATTATTATCGATATAATGCTAACTTGTCCTGCTTGCACTAATCTGAACTTCGATATGAAATCAGATGGCAACTTTGCGATTATGCCTATGAAAATTAAAAGTGAAATACCATTTCCAATTCCTTTTTCTGTGATCAACTCACCAATCCACATCAAGAATGAAGTTCCTGCAACCATAGAAAGTATAACTATTACGGTTTGCATTGCATTTGTTGTTTCCAATGCGGATCTGAACAGACCAAATGTATAGCCAGATGCAGTGATGATTGCAAGTAATACTGAACTGTATCTAGTAATTCTGTTTATCTTCTTTCTACCTTCTTCGCCTTCTTTGGCTAATTCCTCTAATCTAGGTATTGCAATTGTAAGAAGTTGAATTATGATAGATGCTGTGATATATGGATATATATTTGCTGCGAATATACTAAAATTACTAAATGTTCCACCTGCCATCATGTCTAAAAATTGTAAGATGCTTCCTTGATTAGAGTTAAATATAGATCTTATTATCTCTTTGTTCATATAAGGAACTGGTATTGCTGCACCTAATCTTACAACTCCTAGCATCAACATGGTAAATATCATTTTCTTTCTGAGTTCAGGTATCTTCCATGCATCTCTTAAGGTAGTAAGCATCTAAATCACCTCTACCTTTCCTCCGCAAGCTTCGATTTTCTCAGCAGCAGATTTGCTAAATTTATGAGCTTTAACCGTAAGCTTTACATTCAATTCTCCGTCGCCGAGAACTTTTATTCCTACTTTGTCTTTATTCAATTTAACAATTCCCGCTTCTAATAGAGCTTCTGGAGTAACGACGGTGTTTTCTTCAAATCTATTTAAATCCGATAGATTAACTATAGCATATTCTTTGGCAAAAATATTTGTAAATCCTCTCTTTGGAGTTCTTCTGAATAGTGGCATTTGCCCACCTTCAAAACCTGGTCTAACTCCACCTCCCGATCTAGCATTTTGCCCTTTATGACCTTTTCCGGAAGTTTTGCCGTGGCCTGAACCTATTCCTCTACCTAATCTCTTCTTTTCTACGGAGCCTCCTCCAGCATTTGGTCTAATGTTGTTTAGCTTCAATTAGCACACCTCCTTTACTAGTCTATTATTTCAACCATGTAGTTTATTTTATTAATCATACCTCTGATTTGAGGGGTATCATTTTTTTCAATAATTTGGTTAACTTTCCTGAATCCAAGTGCTTCTACAACTTTTCTTTGGCTTTCAGGCTTCCCAACGGGACTCTTAATAAGCTTAATTTTAATTGTAGCCATTTTTCTCCCCCTAACTGAATAATTCTTCTACTGTTTTCCCTCTTGATCTTGCAACATCTTCAGCTCTTTTTAATGAGCTTAGAGCTTCCATTGTAGCATTGACTACATTTCTAGGGTTATTTGTTCCAAGGGATTTTGTCCTTATGTCTTTTATTCCAGCTAATTCGCATACTGCACGAACTGCTCCCCCTGCAATAACTCCTGTACCTTCTTTAGATGGTTTTAGAAGTACTCTTCCTGCTCCAAATACTCCAGTTATTTCATGAGGTATTGTTGTTCCAACTAGAGGTACTTCAATGATATGTTTTTTAGCATCTTGTACAGCTTTTCTGATAGCTTCAGGTACTTCCAAAGCTTTAGCCATTCCTACTCCTACATGGCCATTTCCATCTCCTACTACTACAAGTGCACTAAATCTAAAGTTTCTACCGCCTTTTACAACTTTCGTAACACGGTTTATGCTAACAACTCTTTCTTGTAAATCTAATTCGCTTGCATCTATATATGAACGTTCCATTAATTCCCCTCCTTCTATTAGAACTTAAGGCCTGCTTCTCTTGCTCCGTCAGCAAGCTCTTTTACTCTCCCATGATAAATATATCCGCTTCTATCAAAGACAACTTCTGTTATGCCTTTTTCCATTGCTCTCTTAGCAATTGTTTGACCAATAACTTTTGCAGCTTCTTTGTTCTTTGTTGAACTTAAATTTAAATCTTTTTCTAGTGTAGAAGCTTGTGCTAAAGTGTGTCCATTTACATCATCTATGATTTGAGCATATATATGATTTGTGCTTCTATATACATTTAATCTTGGCTTCACAGGAGTGCCTTTTATTTTTTGCCTTACTCTAGTATGTCTAACTTTTCTTTTTTCGTTTTTATCTATTTTCTTTAGCAAATTTGTTCACTCCTTTCTACTTACCAGTTTTGCCGACCTTACGTCTGACAACTTCATTTGAGTATTTAATACCCTTGCCTTTGTATGGTTCTGGGCTTCTTAATTCTCTAATTTTTGCTGCATAGTTACCAACCTTTTGTTTGTCAATTCCTCTTACTATGATTTTATTTGGAGCTGGTACTTCTACAGATATTCCTTCTGGATCAGTTAATTCAACTGGATGAGAATATCCTAGAGTAAGAACTAATTTGTTTCCTTGTTTTGCAGCTCGATAACCTGTTCCTACAATATCCAAACTCTTCTCAAATCCTTCTGTAACTCCTGTAATCATGTTTGCTATCAAAGTTCTTGAAAGTCCATGTAGTGATTTATGTCTCTTTAAATCAGATGGTCTGGATACAGTCAATACTCCATTATCTATTTTTATTTCCATATCTGGACTAATTTGTTCTGTTAATGTTCCTTTTGGGCCTTTTACTTCTACCAAGTTCTTATCAGATATTTTTATTTCCACTCCACTTGGTATATTGATAGGCTTCAACCCAATTCTTGACATGAGTGCACCTCCTATTCAAATAAATATTTATTACCAAATGTAGCAGATTACTTCCCCGCCTACATTTTCCTTTCTAGCTTGACGATCTGTCATTATTCCTTTTGATGTAGATACGATTGCTATTCCTAATCCACCTAAGACTCTAGGTAGTTCTTCGCTCTTTGCATATACCTTAAGTCCTGGCTTAGAAATTCTCTTTATGCCACTGATGATTTTTTCACCATTTTTACCGTATTTTAAATCTATTCTAATGATCCCTTGCTTCCCATCGTCTATAACATCAAATCCCTTTATGAATCCCTCATCTAAGAGAATCCTTGCGATTTCCTTCTTTATTTTTGACGCTGGTATATCAACTGAATCGTGCTTTGCATTGTTTGCATTTCTGATTCTCGTTAGCATATCTGCGATTGGATCTGTCATCATAGTTGTTACCTCCTTTCAAACGTTAGTTTTACCAACTAGCTTTTTTAACACCTGGAATTTGTCCGCTATATGCCAATTCTCTAAAGCAAATACGGCAAACACCATATTTCCTCAAATAAGCATGAGGTCTTCCACAAATCTTGCATCTATTATATTCACGTGTGCTAAACTTTTGTTTTCTTTGTTGTTTAGCAATCATCGATTTTTTAGCCAAATTATTTCCCTCCTTTTTACTTTCTAAAAGGCATACCCATCTTTTCCAAGAACACTTTTGCTTCTTCGTCAGTCTTGGCACTTGTTACGATTATTATATCCATACCTCTTATAGATTCTACTTTATCGTATTCTATTTCTGGGAATATAAGCTGCTCTTTTATACCAATCGCATAGTTTCCTCTTCCGTCAAAAGATGTGTCGCTTACGCCTCTAAAGTCTCTTACTCTAGGTAGGGCTATATTCATGAATTTATCTAAAAAGTCGTACATTCTTTCGCCTCTAAGTGTTACCTTAGCGCCGACATTCATGCCTTCTCTTACCTTAAAGTTAGCTATTGATTTCTTTGCTTTGGTTACAACAGGTCTTTGCCCTGTGATTAAAGCTAATTCGTTTACTGCTGCTTCCAAAACTTTAGGGTTTTCTCTAGCTTCTCCTATTCCCATGTTTATTACAATCTTTTCTAATTTAGGTACTTCCATAACGTTTTTGTAGTTGAACCTTTCCATCATGGCAGGAACTACTTCTTCCATGTACTTTGTTTTTAATCTGGAAGTCATTTATTTACCTCCTCTCACTGTTATTTATCTAAAACTTCTCCGCATTTTTTACATACTCTTACTTTTGTTCCATCAGCATTGAATTTATGTCCTATTCTAACGCCTTTTTTGTCTTTTGAACAGTAGAACATAACTTTTGAAGCATTTATAGGTGCTTCATATTTTACAATGCCTCCTGGATTTGTTGGGCCTTGAGGTTTTTTATGTCTTGTGACAATATTTACACCCTCAACTATAACTTTATTTTCTCTAGGTAAAACTCTCATTACTTTTCCAGTTTTGCCTTTGTCTTTTCCTGAAATTACTAATACTGTGTCTCCACTTTTAATGTTCACGCTCTACACCTCCTCTTAAATTACTTCCGGTGCCAAGGATATAATCTTCATATAATTTCCTCGTCTCAATTCTCTTGTTACTGGTCCAAAAATACGAGTTCCTACTGGGTTCTTGTCGTCTTTGATAATTACTACTGCATTGTCATCAAATTTTATATATGAACCGTCAGATCTTCTTACTCCTCTTTTAGTTCTAACGATAACAGCCTTTACTACTTGGCCCTTCTTAACAACTCCACCAGGTGTTGCACTTTTGACAGTACAAACTACTACATCCCCGATATTTGCATACTTTTGATTATTGCCTCCTAAAACTCTGATTACTAAAACTTCTTTAGCTCCAGAATTGTCGGCAACTCTTAAACGGGTTTCGGTTTGAATCATTCAAAATACCTCCCTTCGCCTAATAACTTATTTTGCTCTTTCTATGATTTCTACGACTCTCCATCTCTTGTCCTTGCTGAGTGGTCTAGTCTCCATTATTTGTACTTTATCTCCAACTTTGCATTCATTGTTTTCGTCATGAGCTTTGAATTTTGTGGTTCTTCTTATTTGTTTTTTATAAACTGGATGAGTAACAATTGATTCTATAGCTACGACTACAGTTTTATCCATTTTGTCGCTTACTACAGTCCCTATTCTTACTTTTCTATTTCCTCTTTCCATTTAGAGATTAAACCTCCTTCCTTATGGACAATTCTCTTTCACGTGCGATTGTCTTTACACGAGCTATATCTTTTTTAACCGAATTTATCCTCATTGGATTGTCTAGTTGGCCTGTTGCCATTTGAAACCTCAAATTGAATAGCTCGGATTTTAAATCTAATAATTTTGCATTTAATTCTTTATCCGACATTTGGCGAATTTCTTTAGCTTTCACTAGCTTCACCACCCTTATCTTGCGTATCTTCACGTGTTACAAACTTTGTCTTAATTGGGAGCTTATGAGCAGCAAGTCTCATTGCTTCTCTTGCGTCTTCTTCTGATACTCCACCCATTTCGAAAAGTATTCTTCCTGGTTTAACTACTGCTACCCAATATTCTGGTGATCCTTTTCCTGAACCCATACGAGTTTCAGCAGGTTTTTCAGTAACTGGTTTATCAGGGAATATCTTAATCCAAATGTTTCCGCCTCTTTTTACATATCTTGTCATTGCTCTTCTGGCAGCTTCTATTTGATTGGATGTAATCCAAGCTGGTTCTAAAGCTTGAAGTCCAAATTCTCCATATGTTATTTTATTTCCTCTAGATGCTGTACCTTTCATTCTACCTCTTTGCACTTTACGATGTTTAACTCTTTTAGGCATTAACATGTTTACTTTCCTCCTTCCTACGACGGTATTTACTCTTCAGTCGCTTCTACTATTTCTTTTTTTTCATTCTTTTTGGTAGGAAGAACCTCTCCTTTGTATATCCAAACCTTTACTCCGATTTTCCCATATGTTGTATTTGCTTCTGCAAATCCATAATCTATATCAGCTCTAAGTGTTTGAAGAGGTATGGTTCCTTCACTATATCCTTCTGTTCTAGCCATATCAGCTCCACCAAGTCTTCCTGATACTTGAGTCTTTATACCTAATGCTCCTGTTCTCATTGTCCTTTGGATAGCTTGCTTCATGGCTCTTCTAAATGTAACTCTTCTTTCTAATTGAGAAGCTATGTTCTCAGCTACTAGTTGAGCATCTAATTCTGGTATTTTTATCTCTTCTATGTTAATAGCTACACTCTTATTTGTCATTTTCTCTAAGTTTTGTCTTAATTCTTCAACTCCTGCTCCGCCTTTTCCTATTACCATTCCAGGTTTTGCAGTGTGTATTGTGACTTTGATTTTGTTTGCTGCTCTTTCAATCTCAATCCTAGATACTCCAGACAAGTAAAGCTCTTTTTTAATATATTCTCTTAGTTTAAAGTCTTCTACTAAATATTCATTAAATGTCTTATCATTGGCATACCATCTTGAATCCCAGTCTTTTATAATGCCAACCCTAAGACCATGTGGGTTTACTTTTTGACCCATTAACTATTCCCCTCCTTTTACTCGCGTTCTTTAATAACGACTCCGATGTGACTACTCCTTTTTAATATAGGGTATGCCATTCCTTTTGCTTTTGGTCTGTATCTTTTTAATCTTGGACCATCATTCGCATATGCTTTATACACATAAAGGTCATCTCTGTTCATGTTAAAATTGTTTTCGGCATTTGCTATTGCAGATTTCAACACTTTTTCTAATTCTCTCGCACCTCTTTTAGGTGTAAATTTTAAGATTGAAAGAGCTTCATCTACTTGCTTGCCTCTGATTTCTGCACAAATGAAATTGACCTTTCGTGGTGAAATCCTAACATATTTGGCTACAGCTTTAGCTTCCATGATTATACCTCCTTCACTTTATTTTTTTACACCTGATGATTTTTCCGATTTATCAACATGGCTTCTAAATGTTCTTGTCAATACAAATTCTCCAAGCTTGTGTCCTACCATATCTTCAGTTATATATACAGGTACATGCTTTCTCCCATCGTGAACAGCAATAGTGTGTCCGACTAATTGAGGATATATAGTAGATCTGCGAGACCAGGTCTTAATTACTTTTTTCTCGTTTGTTTTATTGAGTTCCTCTACTTTTTTTAGTAGGTGGTCATCAATGAAAGGTCCTTTCTTTAAGGATCTGCCCATTTCGTTTCCTCCTTTCACAAATTCCTATTTTGTCCTTCTTCTTATTATATATTGGTTGGATTTTTTATTTTTCTTTCTTGTCTTATATCCTAAAGCTGGTTTGCCCCATGGTGTCATTGGTGATGGCAATCCTATAGGAGCTCTTCCTTCTCCACCGCCATGTGGGTGATCTACTGGGTTCATTGCCGATCCTCTTACTGTAGGTCTTATTCCCATATGTCTTTTTCTACCAGCTTTTCCGATCGTTACGATCTCATGGTCAATATTTCCAACTTGGCCTATTGTTGCACGGCATTCGATTGGAACTAATCTGAATTCTCCTGATGGCAATCTCAATTGAGCATATTTTCCTTCTTTACCCATCAATTGAGCTTCAGCTCCAGCTGATCTAGCTAATTGTGCACCTTTTCCAGGTTTTAATTCAATGTTGTGTACTGTAGTTCCAACTGGAATGTCTTTTAATTTAAGTGCATTTCCAACTTTTATGTCCGCATTTTCTCCTGAGTAAATTACATCTCCAACTTTTAAGTTATTTGGAGCGATGATGTATCTCTTTTCTCCATCTGCATAATTTATAAGAGCTATGTTGGCTGTTCTGTTTGGATCGTATTCTATAGATGCTACTTTACCTGGAATACCGTCTTTATCTCTTTTAAAATCTATTATTCTATATTTTCTCTTAGCTCCGCCGCCTCTGTGTCGAATTGTTATTCTCCCTTGGGCGTTTCTCCCACTGCTTCTATTTAAACTAACCAATAGTGACTTTTCAGGCTCAGTCTTGGTAATTTCTTCAAATGTTGACACGCTCATCTGTCTTAGTGCAGGGGAAGTAGGTTTAAATTTCCTGATACCCATTTGTTTTCCCTCCTTTTAGTTTTACAATTACATGCCTTCGAAGAATTCTATTGATTTAGAGTCCTCAGCTAATTTCACTATTGCTTTCTTCCAGCTTGGTCTTCTTCCCTTTGTATATCCTTGTCTCTTCTCTTTCCCAAGCATATTCATAGTGTTTACTTTTTCCACTTTAACTCCAAATATATTTTCTACGGCCTTTTTGATTTCTGATTTATTAGCATGTTTATCGACAACAAATGTGTATTTTCTTTCTTCCATATCTTCCATGCTTTTTTCAGTTATTATTGGCTTTATGATTATATCGTGTGGAATTTGCATTATGCATACACCTCCTCCACTTTTTTAACAGCCTCTTTAGTAATTATGAATGAATTGTATTTTAATATGTCATAAACATTGATTGTATTTACGTATGCAGTTTGAACATTTGGTATGTTTCTAGCTGCTAAAATTACATTTTCATCTCTTTGATCAATTACTATAAGTGCTTTTTTATCAGCTTTTAAGTTGTTCAATATGTTTATCATTTCTTTAGTCTTAGGTGCGTTTAACTTTAAATCATCGACTACAATCATTTCGTTTTCAACGACTTTTGAAGTCAATACTGATTTTAAAGCTAATCTCTTTACTTTCTTAGGCACACTATAGCTGTAATCCCTTGGTTTTGGCGCGAAAACGACTCCTCCACCTTTCCATTGTGGTGAACGAATGCTTCCTTGTCTTGCTCTACCTGTTCCTTTTTGTCTCCAAGGTTTTCTTCCGCCGCCTCTTACTTCTGCTCTAGTCTTAGCAGATTGAGTGCCTTGTCTTTTATTTGCTAATTGATTTTTTACTACTTCATATACAGCGTGCTCATTTATCTCAATGCCGAAAATGTCATCGCTAAGTTCCATCTCTTCTACTACTTCTCCGTTTATATTGTAAACATTAACTTTAGGCATTTTAATCCTCCTTTCGTAAAAAAATTACTTCTTTACTGTTTCTTTGATAATAACTAAACCCTTTTTAGGTCCTGGAACTGCTCCTTTTATAAGAAGTAAGTTTTTATCTGCGTCAACTCTTACTACTTGTAAGTTTTGTACAGTGACTTTCTCATTCCCCATTCTGCCCATCATTCTATGGCCTTTGAATACTCTTCCAGGATATGTTCCTGCTGCCATACCACCTGGCATTCTGTGGAATTTAGAACCATGAGATTCTCTACCTCTTCCAAATCCATGTCTTTTAATGACACCTTGAGTCCCTTTTCCTTTTGAAGTTCCTGTTACATCTACTTTATCTCCAACAGAAAATACATCTGCTTTGATCTCTTGACCGATTTCAAATTCATCTGGATTCTCAACTTTAAATTCTCTTAAATACTTTTTATATGCTACATTCGCTTTGTCGAAGTGTCCTTTTATTGGCTTTATAACTCTTCTTTCTTTAACGTCTCCAAATGCAACTTGAATTGCATTGTAGCCTTCTTTTTCTTTAGTCTTTTTTTGTACTACATATACTGGACCTGCTTCGATAACAGTTACTGGAACTACATCTCCATTTTCAAGAAAAATTTGAGTCATTCCAATTTTTCTTCCCAATATGTTCTTCATCATTACACCTCCATTTTTATAGCGGATTGCCTAAGCAATCATATAAATTTCTATAGTTTTATTTCAATGTCTACACCTGCAGGCAAATTCAGCTTCATAAGCGAATCTACTGTCTTTTGATTAGGATTGATTATGTCTATGAGTCTTTTATGAGTTCTTTGCTCAAATTGTTCTCTGGAATCCTTGTATTTGTGCACTGCCCTAAGGATAGTAACTATTTCCTTTTCAGTAGGCAATGGTATAGGCCCAGACACTGTTGCTCCTGTTCTCTTTGCTGTCTCCACAATTTTTGCAGCAGAAGAATCTAAAAGTTCATGATCATAAGCTTTTAACCTAATTCTAATTTTTTGATTGTTTGCCATTGATTTCCCTCCTTCTATCGCATGTTTACTTGACATGCGACTTAAGACTCCGATAAACTTTGCCGGGTGTTTACTGGCTTTTTTTTAATTATCGGGAAGTCTTAAAGTCGCCCGATTTCAAACCGGACATTCTCAGTAAAAATTACCTGCACAAACTGCAGCAACCTCTTACCTCATCGCAATGCCATAATTTTAGACACTACTATAGTTTACACTAAAAATAGCTGTACTACAAGTGTTTTTTTAATTTTAGTTAAAAAAAATTATTCATAGACAGCACTAAAAGAAGGAATGAATATTCCTTCTTTTAGTGTGATTTTTATTCGTAAACCTTAGTTACAACTCCTGCTCCTACTGTCCTTCCGCCTTCTCTTATAGCGAATCTTTGTCCTTCTTCCATTGCTACTGGAGTGATTAGCTCGATGCTAAATCTTGCGTTGTCTCCTGGCATTACCATTTCTACTCCTTCTTGCAATTGAATGTTGCCTGTTACGTCTGTTGTTCCAAAGAAAAATTGTGGTCTGTATCCGTTGAAGAATGGTGTGTGTCTTCCGCCTTCTTCTTTGCTTAATACGTATACTTCTGCATCAAATTTCTTGTGGGGTTTTATTGTCTTTGGTTTTGCTAGTACTTGTCCTCTTTCGATTTCGTTCCTTTGTACTCCTCTTAATAGTACTCCTATGTTGTCTCCTGCTTGTGCTTCGTCTAGTAGTTTCTTGAACATTTCTAGCCCTGTTACTACTACTGTTCTTGATTCTTCTGTTAGTCCTACTATCTCTACGCTTTCTCCTACTTTGATTGTTCCTCTTTCTACTCTTCCTGTTGCTACTGTTCCTCTTCCTGTGATTGAGAATACGTCTTCTACTGGCATTAGGAATGGTTTGTCTATTTGTCTTTGTGGTTCTGGAATGTATTCGTCTACTGCTTCCATTAATTCTATTATCTTGT
>NZ_JCANTN010000034.1:0-17823 GCF_059568515.1 Soehngenia saccharolytica DSM 12858
CGCAGTTTATCCAAAAGCAGAGATTCAAAAATGCATAATTCATCAGATTAGAAATTCTACAAGATATGTAAATTACAAGGATATACGTGAATTAATGAAAGACTTAAAGACAGTGTATAAAGCAAACACTGAAGAAACAGCATTAATACAACTAGGGTACTTTGAAGATAAATGGGGCAAAAAATATCCTAGTTGTATAGCAAGTTGGCGGAATAACTGGGCTGAATTATCAACATTTTTTAAATATCCACCAGAAATTAGAAAGCTGATGTATACAACAAATACCATAGAAAATTTTAATAGGCAACTAAGAAAAGTAACAAAGAATAAGACAATATTTCCTACAGATTTTTCTTTAGAAAAGAGCCTTTATTTAGCAATGGCAAATGCCACATCTAAGTGGACGTCAAGGATGAGGGGCTGGGATCAAATACTAGCTCAATTAAATATATTCTTTGAAGATATCTTAAATAAATAGCCTAAAAAAGAAATAAGATGTGGATTTGATGGATAATTGCTATGCAATTAACCACAAGCTCCACATCTACTGCTACTACTAATTTAGTATATTTCATTAAAAAGCTAAAGAACTTGACAGCTTAGCTTTGCTATGTAAAAATATACTAAACGTAATAAATAAATTTTTGATTTTTACGAAATCTAATCAACTTAATTTTAATCTAAAAATAGTTTTAAATTTAGTCAAATTCCTTAATCTGGAATGATGAAACACAAACTATTTCACACTACCTTTTCTGAAATTAATTCCTCTTTTAATAATCGATTTAACATTCCTATTTGTAAACTATATTTTTCTATATTATTTTTTAAGAATTTATATCCTTCTGGAGTAAATAGAATATTTGCTACTGTTTCTATATCCCCTTCTCCTTTTATATCTTTTAAAATTATCTTTATTTTCTTCCAAAGTGATCTTAACTTCTTTTTCATTGAAAACCTCCAATCTTATCTATAACTTTTATATAACTTCCCTAAACTTTCTTTGACCACCTATAGGTGACAACAACAAACGCCTATTTATGGGGGTTTTCATCATTTCTGACCACCTAAGCTGACACAAAACCCTAATTCCGACCACCTATCTTTATTCTTTCAACCCACGGCACTGCCGGGGGATGTAGCTGGAAGGTGGAATCTTTTGACCACCTTCCTTTATCCTGCACTAAAATCGATAGTGTAGTTTAACTGAATATTTGCTTTTTAAAATCAATATTCTTATTATTAATATCACTAACATCAGTTACTGCCAAGGTTCCAACATCCCCCAACATCTTGCCCAAATTTGATTTTCATCCCCCTCCTCGACTAATTACCCTATATACCAATTCAAATGGTATACAGGGCGAAACAGGGCTACACTTTCAGGGTCAACAGGGACGTTAGTTTGAGGACTTAGGGAGTAGCCATTTTATCGTCCCTAATATCCCTATTTCTAAAAATTTCAATCAATCTTTTACCATTGCTCTTACGGATAACAACAGAGATTGAACGTTCTTCAAGTTCCATTGTATTTTGTAATATCTTTTTACTAAGGCTCTTTGGAGAAATATTATCACCCCTGTTTTTAGATAGTTCCTCTGCTAATTCTGTAGGAGTTGATTTGTGATATTCTTTGTCTTTCATAAAGTCAGAAAGAAGAATAACAATATCATCTATTAGAACATCCTTATTTATAAAACTATCTGTTACTACTTGCCAAATATTATCTTCATCTCTTTTTAATTTGATTTCTCGATAGTCAATATCTCTACCAACACAAGATAAAGTTGCCACTTTACTTCCTCTAGATTCTTCAATTAGGATAAAACTACTATCTACTGCTCCTTGAATTCCAGTAGTACCAGAGATACGATTAAAGGGGTCTTTATCATACTCTTTTCTTAAGTGATGGATGAGTAAAATAGCTATGTCATATTTATCTGCTAGATTTTTTAAGATTCTTAAGTCACCATAGTCATTAGCATAGTTATAATCCTTAGATGTATTTCTTACCATCTGCATAGTATCAATGATAATTAATACAGTATCTGGATTTTCTTTTATGAAGTTTACTATTCTTTCTTCTAGGTCACCTCCTAGCATGGCATTTTCTGCACAGAAGTTTACCTTATAACTTGCTTCATCTGTAATATCAAATAGTCTATTTTGAATTCTTATTTGACTATCTTCAAAGCAAAGATAAAGGCTAGTTCCTTCCTTAACCTTGTTTCCCCAAACCTCCTCTCCTTTAGCTACTGCAACTGACAACCACAAAGCCAGCCAAGACTTTCCCACCTTTGGTGATCCCGCCAGGATATGAAGACCTTCTGACAGCAAGTTTTCAATGATGAAGTTAATTGGTTTTAATGGCATGGTCATTAAGGTTTCACCATCAATGGTATTAAATCTTCTTTTCATTCTTTTCACCTCCTTACTTGTTTCCACACTTAGAGGTTGATTTACGAAGTCTAAATTTGAAAAAATACGGAAAAAGCAACCCTCATATTTTTGATTGTAAAGAAGGTACACAAATATATAGATAACCAAAAAATGATACAGAGATTATAAAAGTAATATTAGAAGTAATAGGAAAAAGAAAATTTTATTATACGCATGGCAAATGAAGCTTTTTACTAAATACATGACGCAAAACGACTGTTATACATCAGGCTGCAAAATCACGTCTAAAGGAATCATGGTACATTCGACGGCTGTGCCGGGTGTAATGGCGGCTGAGTGGTTTTCCCGTTGGAACAAATCTTACAAAGCCGGTGAAATAAACAGGCAGGTATGTGTTCACGCTTTTGTAGACGATAAAGAGGTTTGGCAATACTTGCCTTGGGATCATCGCGGGTGGCATGCAGGAGGAGCAGCCAACAATACCCATATTGGCTTTGAAATCTGTGAGCCTGCTGGGTTTTCGTATAAATCCGGGTCGGTAATGGTGGGTTATGATGCAGCAAAGCAGGAAGATTATTTCCGTAAAGCGTGGCAGAATGCTGTTGAACTCTGCGTTATGCTCTGCAAGAAGTACGGTCTTAATGAGAATGACATCATCTGCCACTCCGAAGGATATAAGCTCGGTATTGCCAGCAACCATGCTGATGTGATGCACTGGTTTCCCAAGCATGGGGAGAATATGGACACTTTCCGTAAAGCAGTAAAAAAAGCGCTGGAGAACAGTACAGATATCAATACTGATATTGGAATTGGAGATATGGTGGAGTTTAAGGTCAGTGTAAAGAATTACTACCCCGGCAGTGTGGAAGTTCCAACGTGGGTCAAAAATGACTATTACCACAGGGTCACACAGACTTTATACAAAGGCAAGCCGGTCATAAAAGGCGGCAAAGAATGTGTTTTGCTTGGCAAAAAGGTTAAGAAATCCGGCGGTCAAGAGATTGCAGGCATAAACACTTGGGTAGCAAAAGAAAACCTTGTAATTGTAAACAGCATTCCTGATAACAAGGGCAATAGAACCTATACAGCGCAAAAAGGCGACACCTTATGGAGAATAGCAGAAAAAGAACTCGGTAGAGGAACAAGATATCCGGAGATTAAGAAACTCAATGGCCTGACTTCAGATACTATTTACCCCGGACAAGTTCTGAAATTGCCGGAATAACGATAAAGGACAGCCAATCGCGGCTGTCCTAAGTCTTTATAGGAGGTGCTTGAATGATAGAGGCGGCTAATCGTTTACCATATAACCCGCAGGAAACGAACTATACAAAGATAACACAGGAGGAAATTCAAAGAGAGGTTGATTACTGGCGGGCGTACAAAATTCTGCAGAGGATGCTTAAGGCAGGACTGATTTCAGAAGAAGAATTCAACAAAATCGACAAGTTAAATCTTAAAATCTTTTCTCCAAGTACGCACAGCTTATGGCCTAATTAGCTTGCTATTAGCGGCACACAGAGGTAACATGTCACATGCCCAAAGGAGGTGAAAACAGTGAGAAAGGTAACAAGGATTGATGGAAACAATGCTCTTCAAGCTTTCAAACCAAAGGTAAGAGTGGCAGCTTATTGCAGGGTTTCAACCGATAGTGATGAGCAAATGGCAAGTCTGGAAGCACAAAAGGACCATTATGAATCCTATATAAAAGCAAATCCTGATTAGGAATTTGCAGGGATTTACTATGATGAAGGCATATCAGGCACAAAAAAGGAGAACCGAACTGGACTTTTAAGGCTGCTTGCAGATTGTGAAAACAAGAAAATTGACTTTATTATAACCAAGTCAGTCAGCAGATTTGCCAGAAACACAACCGACTGTATTGAGATGGTGAGAAAACTTACCGATCTCGGTGTTTTCATCTATTTCGAGAAAGAGAATATAAACACGCAGCGCATGGAAGGCGAATTGGTGCTGACAATTTTGAGTAGCCTTGCAGAAAACGAGTCATTATCCATTGCAGAAAATAGCAAGTGGTCTATCAGGCGCAGGTTTCAAAACGGAACATACAAGATTGCATATCCTCCCTATGGTTATGATTATATGGATGGAAAGCTATTTATCAATAAAGAACAGGCTGAAATCGTAAAGCGGATTTTTTCTGAAGCTTTGGCAGGTAAAGGTACACAGAAAATTGCAGATGGGCTAAATTTGGATAAAATCCCAACAAAGAGAGGTTCGCATTGGACAGCGACCACTATCCGCGGTATCCTTAGCAATGAAAAATATACTGGGGATGTCCTTCTGCAAAAGACCTATACAGATGAGAATTTTAAGCGACATTATAATCATGGGGAAAAGGATCAATACATGATAAAAGCTCATCATGAAGCCATCATATCCTATGAGGAATTTGAAGCTGTCCAAGAGATATTAAGGCAAAGAGGGAAAGAAAAAGGTGTGATAAAGGGAAGCAGCAAATATCAAAACCGCTACCTGTTCTCAGGGAAAATCAAATGCGCAGAATGTGGCAGCAATTTTAAACGTCGAATTCATGGCAGCGGTAACCGTAAATATATTGCCTGGTGCTGCACAAAGCATATAAAGGACGCATCAAGCTGTTCCATGAAGTTTGTCAGAGAGGATGCAATTCATCAGGCCTTTGCTGTAATGATCAATAAGCTTATTTTCGGTCATAAATTCATTATAAGACCATTGCTACAAAGCTTAAAGAAAGCAAATTACTCAGATAATATAGCGAAGATTCAAGAACTGGAAACAAAAATCAAAGAAAATACAGAGCGGGTTCAGGTAATTATGGGACTTATAGCTAAGGGATACCTGGAACCCGCTCTTTTTAATACACAGAAAAATGAGCTGCTTAAAGAAGCGGCTTTATTAAAAGAACAAAAAGAAACCTTAAAACGCGAAATTGATGGAGGCATAACTACTCTTGTTGAGGCAGAAAAGATTCTTAAATTTGCAACGAAAGCTGAAAAGCAGATTAATGCATTTGAAAGTGAAATATTTGAGAATTTTATTGAAGAAATCATTGTGTTTTCTCAGGAGGAAATTGGTTTCAAAATGAAATGCGGGTTGAACTTAAGGGATAGGCTGGTGAAATAATGAGCCATATACCTTTTGGATATACCATTCAAAACGGCAGGGCTGTAGTTAATGAAGAGGAAGCAGTTAAAATTAAGAAGCTATTTAGGTTTATCTTTCAGGGCTTTCTTTAAGCGAAGCGGCACAAAAAGCAGGTATTAAGCGTTACCACACATCTGTTGCAAGAATGCTTTCAGATAAACGGTATGTTGAGGACAAATTCTATCCGCCAATTATCAGTAAGGACACATTCGAAAAAGCACAACTGGAAAGACGCAGGCGAGCTGAGGCGCTTGGCAGGATTTATGAACATAAAGGAAATGAAAAGAAATGCCTGAATTTTAAGTTTCATGCTTCAATGCCGGATAATCTATACGATGATCCGTTTCAGCAGGCAGAGTATGCTTATAGTCTTATTAAGATCGAGGTGATTTTAGATGACAACCAGGAATGTTACAGTAATTCCTGCTCGTAAGCGAATTGAGAATAGTGCAAAGGCAGAGGAATTGCCTAAGCTTCGGGTAGCAGCTTACTGTCGTGTTTCTACGGACAGCGAGGAGCAGGCGACCAGTTATGAAGCGCAGATTGAGCACTACACAAACTACATCAAAAGCAATCCCGAATGGGAGTTAGCAGGCATATTTGCAGATGAAGGTATTACCGGAACGAACACAAAAAAGCGTGAAGAGTTTAACCGGATGATAGAAGAATGTATGCAGGGTAAAATCGATATGATAATCACAAAATCTATCAGCCGGTTTGCAAGAAATACGCTGGACTGCCTAAAGCACATAAGGCAGCTTAAAGAAAAAAATATTCCGGTTTACTTTGAAAAGGAAAATATAAACACATTGGATTCCAAAGGAGAAATCCTGCTGACCATCATGGCATCTTTAGCGCAGCAAGAAAGCCAATCTTTAAGCCAGAATGTGAAACTGGGTATTCAATACCGATATCAGCAAGGAAAAATCCATATCAATCATAACAGGTTTCTTGGCTATACAAAGGATAAGGATGGTAATTTAGTTATCGTACCTGAAGAAGCTGAGATCGTCAAACGCATTTACAGAGAATATCTTGAAGGTTCCAGTATGTTGCAGATAGCAAGAGGTTTGGAGGCTGACGGAATTCTGACGGGTGCAGGCAATCCCAGATGGCATACCAGCACAATCAATAAGATTTTGAGGAATGAAAAATACATCGGTGATGCACTGCTGCAGAAAACCTATACAGTAGATTTTTTATCGAAGAAAAGGGTACCCAATAACGGTATAGTTCCACAATACTATGTAGAAAACAGCCATGAGCCTATAATCCCGCGTGAAATTTTTATGCAGGTTCAGGAGGAGATGGTGCGTAGGGCTAATTTGCAGGCTGGAAAAAGCGGCAAAAGACGAGTTTATAGCAGCAAGTACGCATTATCCAGTATTGTATATTGCGGAGAATGCGGAGACATATATAGACGGACTTATTGGAACAACCGTGGCAAGAAGTCTACGGTATGGAGATGCGTTACACGATTGGAAGAGGGGCCTAAAGGTTGCACATCAAGGACAATTTCGGAGGAAGACCTCCATTCCGCAGTGGCAGAGGCATTTAACCAGGTTCTTGGCGGTGGAGAATCGATGATTACGATTTTGTGGGAGAATATTGAATCAGTGGTCTGCGAGAGCAATGAACAGGCCATTGCCAACATTGAAAAGCAAATGGAAGAGAAACAGATGGAACTCATCAGCTATGCTAATTCTGGCAAGGACTATGAAAAACTTGCTGATGAAATACAGGACCTTAGCGAAAGAAAGCAAGCCATCCTTACGGCGGAGGCGGAAAGCCAAGGTGAAAAAGACCGAATCACAGAGATGATGGAGTTTATAGAAAACCACGCTGACCAAAGCCTTGATTACGATGAAGAGTTGGTAAGGCTCTTAGTTGAGAAGGTAACTGTATTTGAAAACAACGTGGTTGTGAGGTTTAAGTCGGGAATTGAAGTAGAAATATAAACATAGCTTAAAGACGGACCGTCAATCAGGAGATAAATCATCGTCTTGGTTGGCGGTTTTCTCTGGAATAGCAATAAGGTTTACATTATTTCAAAAGAGTAATCGAATCTGTATCGAATAGTATAAGCCCATCTTTCCTCATTTTTGCCAACTCACGAGATAAAGATGTACGTTGAACTCCGATTCTTTCAGCAAGCGCTTTTTTGGTTATATTTAATTTGATGTGGTTAGAATTTTGTTTTTTACTTTCGTAATTGAGATAGTTCATAATGCTTTCGCGTATTGTTTTATTGATATAATGCTTTATCTTATCTCCAAGAATGAATGCACGGTCGGAAGTAAGTTCCAAGTAAGTTCGTAAAAAGATAGCATTATTACAAAACAATTCAAACAATGCTTCTCTATCAATTTCCAATATATCCGTGGGCAATTGTGTTGATACAGTCATAGGATAATAAGGGCTTTTTGAAAATAATAAGTTTCCGCCTAAAATATCATCTTTGTAAAACGCTGAGATTGTAAGCAAATTTCCAGATTCGTCAATGCGATCTACAACAACCTTGCCAGATAAGATTATTTCTAATTTAATGCATGTTTCTCCATCAAAATGAACAACGCTACTTTTCTTATAAGACGTGACTTTAAACTTACCATTTTTGAGGTTAGTAAGTATATCATCATCTGATAAAGATTTTATCAATGTAGTACTTTTGATTAAATTAATATTCTTAGTCATATAGAATCTCCCATGTGTTACCAAGGTAACACCTTTTTTAATATTATAGCGTTATAATATTAAAAATTCAATAAATGATGGGGGAATATTATGAAATTTATTATTAATGCAATACGTATTTTATTTTTTGCACTATTCATATTTTTATTACTTAACGGTAAAATGATGCTTTGGCTTGCATTATATGCGGTAAGTCTCTTAGTAGCATTGCTATTTGGCAGAGTATATTGTGGTTATGTTTGTCCGATGAATACGTTGATGATTCCAACAGAAAGGCTTTCAAAAAAGCTAAAGCTACAGACGGATAAGTATCCCAAGTGGCTTGGCTCTGGAAAATTTGCATGGTTCGCATTGGTGGGTAGCGTAGCAATAATGTTGCTTGCACAAAAATTGTTACATAAAAATATTCCCATCCTACTCATTTGGTTAGCTGTTTCGGTGCTTATAACACTTAGATATAAGCCGGCAGTATTTCATAATCTCATTTGTCCGTTTGGGCCGCTACAAAAAGTTTTTGGAAGATTTGCTAAGTTTTCAGAAAAGGTAAATAAAGAAAGTTGTATTGGGTGCAAGCTTTGTGAGAAAGTTTGTCCTTCCGAAGCAATAGAGGTTAAATCAACAGATAAAAAGGCTGAAATTGAAACTTCAATGTGTTTGCAATGTACTAATTGTCAGCAGGTGTGCCCGAAGGATGCTATTCACTACTCAAAATAGATATAATAGATATGATTGTTTTGTATTGTGACTAAGTTACATAATAATATTAAATTTATGATATAATTTAAATACTAGGAGGATGATAAAATGATTGAGCAAGTATATAAAATATCAACTGGCAATGAGAAAGCAGTAGAAAAAGTTATTTATGATGAGAACCTTCATTATCTACACATGGTTTTTAACAAAGATGAAGGGTTGCCAGAGCATTTTTCAAATTCTAATGTTTATATGACGGTAGTAAGAGGTACACTTTCTATTGGCCTTAATGACCAGGAAATTCATAAGTATTCCAATGGTACTTTACTGAAAATACCTGTAAACACAAAGATGAACGTTAAAAATTTTAATGATGAAACGTTGGAATTGATTGTTGTAAAAGCACCAGCCCCAACAAAATAAGATAAAGCAATTAGAAAACCTATATCGGCAATAATGATGACCGTCACTTGAGGAATTTCCTTGATTGACGGTTTTTTTTGAATTTTCTATTAAATTTACTCAAAGGTTATTGACATATGCCATAAACGTAGTATAATAAGAATAGATGGCATATGTCATAAACCATAAGGAGGTGAAAAACATGCCGAGAAGAGACGGAACCGGCCCAATGGGTGCGGGATCAATGACTGGAAGAGGATTAGGGCTTTGCACAGGTGCTAATGCAGTTAAGTACGGAGCTGGTCTCGGAATGGGATTAGGTCTTGGACTTGCTTGCAGACGTGGTTTCGGTCGTGGCTTTGGTAGAGGATTTGCATTTAACCAGACCTCCTCAAAAACACAAAAAGAGCTGCTGAACGAACAGAAAACCATGTTGCAAGATCGACTCGAAGTTATTGATAAGCAATTGGAGAACCTATAATGAGCATCAGAAATAACCGGAGGACGCTCTGGTTATTTCTGATTAGAATGGAGGTGATGAATTATGGCGAGACCGATGAAGTGGAGAAAAGTCTGCTGCTTACCTAAGAGTAATAAATTCGGACCTCTTGATTCGTCTGCCGACGCAGAAAACCATGTAAATATGACTGTTGACGAATATGAAACCATAAGGCTTATCGATTTGGAAGGCTTCACTCAAGAAGAGTGCGCCAAGCAAATGAATATTGCTCGTAGCACCGTTCAAGGCATTTATATCGAGGCCAGAAAAAAGCTGGCTGAATCTTTAGTAAATGGAAAGGTGCTTTTGATTGAGGGTGGCGAATACCGGCTTTGTGAAGGGTTGGGAAATGGTTGTGGTCGTGGCTGTCATAGACATAGGCGTGGAGGGCGCTTTGCAAATGAGCAGGATTGAGGTAACTGAGTATATATTTTGAATTAGTAAAAGAACGGAGGATTCTTATGAAAATAGCAATTCCAGTAGATGAGAAAACCTTGGAGTCGAATGTATGTGTATCCTTTGGGCGTGCTCCCTATTTTCTAATTTATGATACTGAAACTAAAGAGAGTATATTTCTTGATAATGGTGCAGCAGCAAGTACAGGCGGAGCAGGAATTAAGGCAGCACAAACAATAGTGGATAATAAAGTGAACGCTTTACTTACTCCCCGATGTGGCGAAAATGCAGCTAATGTGCTCAAATCCGCTGATATTAAAATATATAAAACAGCGGGTATTTCCGCTAAAAAAAATATTGATGACTTCATCAGTGGAAAGCTATCCTTACTCGATGAAATTCATCCTGGTTTTCATGGCCATGGAGGGAACTAAAATGAGGATAGCTGTGCTAAGTGGCAAGGGCGGCACAGGAAAGACACTGGTATCAGTGAATTTAGCTGCGGCATCGAAGGAATCCACATATATAGACTGTGATGTAGAAGAGCCGAATGGACATCTGTTTTTTAAGCCTGAAGGAGTCAGGGAGGAAGAAATATCAGTAAAGATTCCAAAAGTGGATGAAGAATTATGCAATGGATGTCGAAAATGCGTTGATTTTTGCAACTTTAACGCCCTCGCCTATATTAAAAACAAACTGATTGTCTTTGACGATGTGTGCCACTCCTGCGGTGGTTGTATCTTGGTTTGTCCTGAAAAGGCACTAACAGAGAAAGCAAAGGTTATTGGCAAAGTACAAAAAGGGATTTCCGACGAAGTAACGGTATGGACAGGAATATTGAACACCGGTGAAGCTACGGGCATTCCTATCATAAAAAAGCTGCTTACCGAAAAAAGTTTGGGAGCAAATAAACAGACATTTATCGACTGTCCACCAGGAAGCGCTTGTATCGTAATGGAGAGCATCAAAGATGCGGACTATTGTGTATTGGTAGCTGAGCCGACATTGTTTGGTGTTCATAACCTCAATATAGTATACGATCTGGTCAAGTTATTTAATAAGCCATTTGGGGTGGTTATTAACAAATGCTTGGATGAAGAAAACCCAGCAGAGAAGTTTTGTTTTGAAAATAATATAAAGATATTAGGGCGGATTCCATTTGACAATGAACTTGGAACCTTGAACTCGAATGCGGAAATTGCCGTTAATAAAAATGAAAAGTACCAAGAACTGTTTTCTTCTCTGCTGAAAACAGTGGCAAAGGAGGTGCAGTGTAATGAAACAACTACTAATCCTTAGTGGAAAAGGCGGCACTGGAAAGACCACAATAGCAAGTGCATTTATAAAGCTTGCTGACGCCAAAGCATATGCGGATTGTGATGTAGATGCACCTAACCTGCATCTTATAACAAAGCAAAACTCCCTGCCAAAGAAAACAGACTATTATGGTTTGCCGAAAGCCGAGATAGATATCGAGCTGTGCATAGAGTGCGGACAATGCATGCAAAACTGCCGATTTGAAGCTATATCAGCAGACGGGAAATACAAGGTAGATCCTTTTGCCTGTGAAGGTTGCGGGGTTTGCGAGCTTGTTTGCCCTGTTGAAGCTGTGACTTTAAAACCTGCTGTAGCTGGTGAACTGCTGTTATATACAGATGGAGAAAAAGTATTTTCTACAGCGCAGCTAAAAATGGGCAGCGGAACCTCCGGAATGTTGGTTACCGAGGTAAAGAAGCAAATGAAGTCAGCAGCCGCTGATGTGGAGTTTGCCATTATTGACGGATCTCCCGGTATAGGCTGCCCGGTTATAGCGTCTTTGAGCGGTGTTGATATGGTGTTAATTGTGGCCGAGCCATCCATATCCGGAATTAGTGACATGGAGCGGATTATAAATACAGCTGCGAAATTTGGCGTAAAGACGGCGGTATGTATCAATAAGTTTGACACAAATATGCAAAACACAGAAAAGATAGAAAACTTCTGTAAAGGTCAGGGAATTAGCCTTTTGGGTAGAATACCCTTTGATTTGGACGCGGTAAAAGCAATTAATAATGGGCAGACAATTGTTGATATAGACTGTGCCTCAGGTGCAGCAGTGAAAGCAATTTATAGCAAGACAATGGAACTGCTGTTTGAAGAAGGTGGTGGGCTGAGGTCATGATTATCAAAACACTAGTTGAGAATACAGCGCTATCCAAAAACTTCGGCAGCGAACACGGACTTAGCCTTTATATAGAAGCAAATAGTCACAAAATTCTTTTTGATGTTGGCGCTAGTGAGTTATTTCTTGAAAATGCAAAGAAGCTGAATGTAGATATCTCTGAGGTTGATTATCTGATTATTTCGCATGGGCATTATGATCATGGTGGCGGGCTAAGAGCTTTTTTGCGTGAAAACACGAAAGCCGAGGTATTCTTACACCGACTAGCATTTGAAAAATACTATGCTTTGCGTTCAAATGATGAACCGGAGTATATTGGCTTGGATGAAGAATTGAAGCAAAACAAGCGTATTGTATTTACATCAGACCGTTTCTTTGTCAGCAAGGGGGTTCAAGTGTTCTCAAATATTACCAGGAAGGAACCTCTACCAAAGTCAAATGACAGTTTGCTTATGAAACATGACGGCAAAATAGTACAGGATACTTTTGCGCATGAACAAAACCTCATTATAGAGGAGGCAGGAAAGACGCTTTTGGTAACAGGCTGCGCCCATAATGGTATTGTAAATATTCTTGAATACTTCCATGACTTAAAAAGACGTATGCCTAACTATGTGATAGGTGGATTTCATCTTTCCAACCGTTCTGGCGGAAACGAGGTCCATGAAATGATAGATAGAATTGGTAAATACCTGGTGGATACAAAAGCAAAGTTTTACACATGTCATTGCACTGGTCTGGAGCCTTATAAAAGGCTGAAAACTATTATGGGTGATAGCATCGATTATCTGTCAGCAGGCAGTGAAATACACATATGAATTATTTGATAGTGCAAATCAAGGGAGATGAATGCCTGTGAAAGATATTAATACATTTATTTTTATTTCTGCTTTTGCAATGGGAGCAATGATAGTAAACAGTTTGGGAATCTGGACTCTTTATAAAAATCGCGAATGGGCAGAAAAAATTAAAGACTATTGTATGTGTTTTGCTGCGGGAATACTTATCTCTTCCCCGCTGATAATGACTTTACCTCAGGCTATACAAAAAACCTCCTACGCAGGATTTACTGCGCTCGCAGGATTTTTATTTATGTATTTCAGCAATGAGATCATCAAATACAAAACAAAGCAAAAAGAACTGGCCTTTGGCATAACTGCAATTGAAGGTATCTTAATTCATTCACTTATAGATGGCGTTGTATACACAGTTACTTTTAGTATCAGCACAGTAGTTGGAATTCTTACTGGAGTTGGGTTGGTTGTTCATGAGTTCGCCGAAGGCGTTATAACTTTTTCAATGTTACTTAAAGGTGGATATAGCACAAGGAAAGCTGGGATTTATGCTTTTCTTGCAGCAGCATTAACAACTCCTATCGGTGCCTTTATAGCATATCCAATTGTTCAACATCTTAGTAACAATGTTTTAGGACATATGCTTGGATTTGTTGCTGGTGTTTTAATATACGTTTCGGCATCGCATTTATTGCCTGAAGCAAGGGAATATGAGAAAAAGCACTCTACACTAGCATTTATATTGGGAATTGTTTTCGCACTGCTTATTATGTTTACCGAACACTAAAGTTATTATAGCATAACAACCATGCATGAAAAATATACAGGAAGGAGCTAATATTATGAGCGAAAATTGCAACCAAAGCTGCAGCAGTTGCTCGGAGGACTGCGCAGAAAGAAAGGAAAAGAAAAATGATTTCTCCGTGAAACCACATGAAATGAGCAGCATTAAAAAGGTTATTGGTGTTGTCAGCGGTAAAGGAGGGGTTGGAAAGTCACTGGTAACTTCCATGCTAGCTGTTACCATGAATAGAATGGGGTATCATACCGCTGTTCTGGACGCTGATGTAACCGGGCCTTCTATTCCTAAGGCATTTGGTATCAAGGAAAAAGCCACAGGAAGTGAATTTGGCTTATTCCCAGTTAAAAGTAAGACAGGTATTGATATCATGTCTGTTAATTTGCTTTTAGAGAATGATACCGATCCAGTTGTGTGGAGAGGACCCCTGATCGGAAATATGGTAAAGCAGTTCTGGTCAGATGTTATCTGGAGCGATGTGGATTTTATGTTCATCGATATGCCACCGGGCACCGGCGATGTTCCCCTTACTGTATTTCAATCCATTGCTGTTGATGGGATCATTGTTGTAACCTCGCCTCAGGAGCTTGTATCCATGATTGTATCAAAAGCAGTCAGGATGGCTGAAATGATGAATATTCCTATCGTTGGTTTAGTAGAAAATATGTCCTATTTTAAATGTCCGGATTGCGGTAAGGAACACAAAATTTTCGGCGACAGCCATGTTGACGAAATTGCCGAAAAGCATAATTTAAAAGTGCTTGCTAAGCTTCCGGTCAACCCCAAAATTTCTGCCGCCTGTGATAAGGGTATGATAGAACTTTTTGACGGCGATTGGCTTGATCCGGCGGCAAAAGTATTGGAGGAAATCATTGAGGAAGATAATAAATGAGTGCACATTCAGATTTGGCAAGAAAATTGTTTAAAAAAGGCTACAATTGCTCTCAATCTGTTTTTGCTGCTTTTTGTGATGAAACGGGGCTGGACACGGAAACAGCATTAAAAATTGCATCTTCTTTCGGAGGAGGTATGGGTAGGTTGCGAGAAGTATGTGGTGCTGTGACAGGAATGTTTATGGTGGTCGGCATGAAATATGGTTACACAGATCCATCCAGCAAAAATGCGAAAGCAGAACATTATGAGCTAGTTCAAGATTTGGCAAAACAATTTGAAAATGAAAACGGATCAATCATATGCAGGGAACTGTTAGGTATTTCAATTAAGCATGATAAACCTATACCCGAGACCAGAAATGATAATTATTATAAAAAGCGGCCTTGCGCAGAACTTGTTGAGCAAGCTGCAAGGATACTTGATGAATATATTCAGAGTAAAAGAATGGAGGAGGTCAACTATGATTAAAATTGCTGTAGCAAGTGATAACGGAATGGTGACTGAGCACTTTGGACATTGCGAAGGGTTTATAATTTTTGACACCGAAAACAACAAAATTGTTAAAAGTGAAACCATCGCTAACCCCGGGCATAAACCTGGATTCTTGCCTAATTTTCTTGCCGATCGTGGAGTAAACGTCATCATCAGTGGTGGTATGGGAGGAGGTGCAGTTGACATTTTTAATGAAAGGAACATTGAGGTTATTGTTGGGGCAAGAGGTGATGCCAAAGCAGCAGTAGAAGCATACCTGCAGGGTTCTCTTAAATCTACTGGTTCTGTTTGCCATGAACATGAGCACCACGATGAATGTGGAGAATGAAACAGGACTTTGAATTATAATTTCCTATACTTTGATTATTACACTGTGCAAATAAAAAGACACCGCTTCAGTACAAATACTGACAGCGGTATCTTTTTATTTAATCATATATTTACCCGTATAATCAGTGGTTTTTTTGAAGAGTTTATTGTGGAATACGATTATAATAATTCCGAAAATGATCAGAACCAATGACAGTGCTTGCGATATTCTAAGTCCCGGGACCAGATAAAGACTATCTGAACGCAATCCTTCAATCCAAAAACGACCTAGCCCATATCCGATAAAGTAAGTTGCCAAAAGCTGACCGTTAAACTTTGTCCTTTTGCGGAAATAAACCAGTACAGCAAATACACACAAATTCCACATGCTTTCATAAAAAAATGTAGCTTGATGCCATTCTTCCAACCGTTCTATGAATACAGCATAGGGGAAGAATTGAAGATTTGGGTTTGCAACGAGATTGCCGAAGGCCTCCTGGTTCACAAAATTACCCCATCGACCAATTGCCTGTCCTAGAATTAAGCTTGGTACAACCATATCAACAAGTCGGAAAAATGGGAATTGACTGCGTTTTGAAAAAATAATCGCAGCTATGATTCCACCAATAACTCCTCCATATATAGCAAGACCACCTTCCCAAATAGCAATCATCTTTGTAAAGTTGCCGCTATACTGTTCCCATTCAAATACAACGTAATAAATTCGCGCGCAGATGATTGCGATGGGGAGCGCTAAAAAGAGAAAATCAAAGATTATTTCACTTTTAAGGTTCTGTCTTTTAGCTTCACGACAGGCAATCAAAACACCAAGTAAAACCCCGAATCCAATAATAACGCCATACCATGCAATATTTAAACCATTAATGCCAAATAGGTTTTTTATTAAATATCTATCTATCATAAAATCCGCCTTTCTAATATCAGCGTATAGAGGTAACTTTAATAATAGTATCACGATGAGGTATTTACGTAAACCATTTAAACATGTATATTAGGAAGAAAGGCTTGTTGATATGTTCCTGCGAACGACGATTTTTCAAAAAAGACCGAAAAACCCATTGACATGTTCCCGTAGACGTAAGGTTCAAAAAATCAGTCCAAGACATCAATCCAAGCCGCTCAAGCCACATAGAGTGCGTGGTAGGAATACAGAAGATTCAATAGTAGAATTAGATCATAAAATAGCTAATTATCAACGGAAACGATATGTTGTTATGAAATTTATTCATGACAAAGAACATATCGTTTTTAATGATATTGGGAAGGGCAGAAGAAAAAAGGAAGTATATGATGGGATTGAGGTTATTATAGCTATGAATTAATGTTAAAATTAGAGAAACAACCTAATAATACAAAAATAGGATAATATATTCATTACTTCATTCTGTACTTTTAGGATGGATAAATGAAAGAGTACATTTTAAATGTAATTATAACTTTAAAACTACATTAAATCTATACATTTTGCAAAGGAAAAGTGTACTCGGTAGGGTACACCGGTTTTTGAGTACTTGTGTATCCCCTAAAACAAAGGAGATCACTCTAAACCTAGCTCTTCTTTTAAAATATATCTATTCTTAAGGATTTGTAATTTATCAGGTTTGACTAAAGTCTAGTGAATAATGGACCATCTTCGCATGTTCCAATTATTCAAAGTAATAGAAATACTACTACAATTAATCCCATACTTGAAATTTAACCTCAACCATGTTTTACCAAGAATATATAGGGTATATAAATCATGAATAAGCTAGGACTTATTACCAAGTAAATAGGCTCTCGGAATAGGATGAAGGTTCAGGATTAAAATATTGCAAATTTAATAATAAGGTCCTAGTTTTTCAAAGAAATATTCGATTTAAAAAATGATTTTAAAAAAGTGCATAGCAAATAAACCCAACATTTTGAGTTTTTTAAAATCATGAAAAGTGGTATAAAATCAAACTAAAATATAACCTCCGAGAGTTTTATTGTATCTTTTTTACGCTGTACCAAGCATCAATATGCTGGCATATCATAATACCGTAAAGGCGGATGTACCACATTTTAGTAGAACGATGACGCCCAGCTTCTAGATGGTAATCAACCTTTTCTCTTTTGTTTGAGCGTTCAACAGAGG
>NZ_JCANTN010000035.1:0-16199 GCF_059568515.1 Soehngenia saccharolytica DSM 12858
GGATTGTTATTAGAAGCCTTTAGGTTGAGAAGTTTATTACCTTGGAAATCAAGAGCACACAAGACGTTAGTCTTAGAACTTACATCAATACCAATAAATAAAGTTGATAAAATATTGTTCTTCATATTATCACCACCTTTCATAAGTAGTAGGGAGAACAATTAGTAAAAGAGATATCCCGATCTTAGCTACTAACTTCAACCTCGCACTATTAGCATTCATCTTTGAAAATTACCTTGCTGTTGGTCTAGTCAAGGAGATGCAGCATCTGAGTTGGAAGATTATGATAGCTAAGTCAGGAAGCATGCTATAGAGGCAATAACCATTTGGCTTTGCAAGGAGGACAAGAATTATCCTTCGCTAACTATTCTTTGTTTTATTATAACATCAGGATATCTCAATTAAAAATTGCATTTTAGATATAAAAATATGCTTAGAACACTTAGTAAAAAGTGATTCTAAACATATTATACGAGGAGGAAAGTAATGAATTTTGGAGCAATAGCAGCAATTTTAACTACATTATCTTTTGTACCTCAGGCGGTAAAAGTTATAAAGACGAAAGACACATCGGGCATATCGCTTTTAATGTATTCGATGTTTGTAGGAGGAGTATTCTTGTGGGTGATTCATGGAATTAACATCAAAGATTATCCACTGATTTTTGCAAATATAGTAACTTTTTGTTTTGCAGTAATCATTTTAAGTTACAAAATAAAGTATAAATAATCGATAGTGTAAAGTAGATTTGAAATTCTTGATGGATTTTTATGAGGAGGTGTTTTTGCAGCAAACCAACTAGAAGGCGAATATTTATAATGAAGGAGCTGATTAATATGGGATTAAAAATCGTTACAATAGGGGGAGGATCAAGTTACACACCTGAACTTGTGGAAGGATTTATCAAGAGATATGATGAACTACCTGTGAGTGAATTATGGCTTGTGGATATAGAAGAAGGCAAGGAAAAGCTTGAAATTATCGCTGATTTAGCTAGAAGAATGGTAAAAAAAGCAGATGTCCCAATTCAAATTTTTACAACATTAGATAGAAGAGAGGCTCTACCTGGGGCAGATTTTGTGACAACTCAAATAAGAGTAGGGCTTTTAGATGCACGAATTAAAGATGAGAGAATCCCCTTAAAGCATGGATTTATAGGCCAAGAAACAAATGGGGCAGGCGGAATGTTCAAAGCTCTAAGGACTATTCCAGTTATCTTAGATATAAATAAAGACATCTCTGAACTTTGTCCTGACGCTTGGATGATAAACTTCACCAATCCTTCAGGAATGATTGAAGAGGCTCTTTTAAAATATGGTTATACTGATAAAGTAATAGGACTTTGCAATGTTCCTATTGGCATTGAGATGGGTGTAGCTAAACTTTTAGGAGTTGCTCATGATAGAGTGAGAGTTGATTTTGCAGGATTAAATCATATGGTGTTTGGATTAAATGTCTATTTAGATGGTGAAAATATAACAAAAAGAATAATAGACGATTTAGCTAGTGGGAAAAGTGCATCTGAGGTAAAAAATATCAACGATATAAACTGGGAACCTGATTTTATTAGAGCATTAGGAGTCATACCATGCCCATATCACAGGTATTATTTTATGAGAGATGAGATGCTGCAAACTGAGCTTGAAGAGTTTAAAAAAGGAGAAGTAAGAGCTGAGGTAGTCAGTAGATTAGAAAAGGAACTCTTTGAAATTTACAAGGATAAAAATTTAGACATAAAGCCACCTCAACTAGAACAAAGAGGAGGAGCATATTACTCTGATGCTGCATGTAGACTCATAAACTCTATCTACAATGACAAGAAAGACATCCAACCTGTGAACACTAGAAATAATGGTGCTATCACATCTTTACCTCACGACTGTGCAGTTGAAGTTAGCAGCGTGATCACCAAAGATGGTCCAAAGCCTCTTTCAATGGGAGAACTCCCAGTTGCAGTTAATGGATTAGTTCAACAGATTAAATCTTTCGAAAGGGTTACAGTAGAAGCAGCTTATGAGGGATCTTATGAGAAAGCTCTATTAGCATTGATCATAAATCCACTAGTTGCATCGGATAAAAAAGCCAAAATTTTATTAGATGAAATGCTCGAAGCTCATAAAAAGTATCTGCCTAAATTTTTCAAATGATTTTAGAGAATACTCATCACTACAAAAAATTGTGTTATAAAAAAATTTTTGGGTACAATAAAATATAAGGGAGTGATGAATATGATTAAAAATTACTTTGAAAATAAGAAAAGAGAAATTGCTAGAAAAGAGAGAGCAAAGAAAGTTAAACATATTGCTGCAGGTACTGCTGTGGGCAGTTTATTAGGAGCAGGAGCAGGGCTGTTATTTGCACCAAAATCAGGAAAGGAAACTAGAGAAGACATAAAGAACAAAACAGTTGAAACCAAAGAAGAGCTCAAAGAGAAAGTAAATGAAACAGTAGATAAAACTAAAGAAGGATACGATAAGATCAAAGCTAAAGTTACAAGCAAAGTTGAGGAAACTAAAGAAGAACTAGAAGAAAAAAAGGAAGAGTTAGAAGATAAGAAAGAAGACATCAAAGAAGATGCTGAAGAAGTGAAAGAAAAAGCAAAGAAGAGCAAAGCAGAGGTTGAAGAAGGGAAAGAAGAAATTAAAGAAGTATTGAAAGATACGAAAGAAGATATTAAAAAGACCGTAAAAGAGTAAACGCACACCGTATTTAGGAAGTGATTTTATGCAGAAGTACAAGGATAAGGACAATGACTCTGGCATTGTTGCATACGAAATAGGAGATGATTACATTAGAGTAGAATATGAATCTGGAGATATTTTCACTTACAACTACGAAAAAGCCGGGAAACAAAGAGTGGAAAAGATGAAAGAATTAGCTAAAAAAGGCGATGGATTAAACGCCTATATAAATAAATACATCATCCCTATTTATAAAGAAGATTAATGATCAAGCCACACTATTTTAGATAGTGTGGCTTTTCGTTGACTTAGATCTCCATTAAATATATAATATTGACAATGATAAATGTATACCCAATAATATTTAGGAGGGCATTTTATGCTATT
This sequence comes from Soehngenia saccharolytica DSM 12858, assembly GCF_059568515.1. Lineage (NCBI taxonomy): Bacteria > Bacillati > Bacillota > Tissierellia > Tissierellales > Tissierellaceae > Soehngenia > Soehngenia saccharolytica. The sequence continues at coordinate 3,069 of NZ_JCANTN010000035.1, forward strand.
TGAACACATATTGGAAGTTGCAGTACCCTATATCACATCTTTTCTTGAACTTATCGGAGTTTCAATAATAGTAGTAGCAGCGATAAGAAGTGTTTTTCATTTTTTTAAAAATGGATTTGATTTTGGTGATGATGAAGTAGGATTTGCTTTTGCGAAAGCCATGTCTTTGAGCTTAGAGTTCAAATTAGCTGCAGAGATAATTAAAACTGTACTTATTAGAAATATTGATGAATTTATAATACTTGCGGCGGTAGCAATTCTTAGAGTAGTTCTTACATTTGTACTTCACTGGGAGTTGACTATAAGCAGTAAGGAGATCGAACACAAAAATATCAATAAAATATTAAATAAGCAGGAGGAAAATTGAGATTTTTTAGAAAAATTATGATATATTGTTATTAGATTACATGAAAGGGTGGTAGGTATGAAAAAGCTAATGACGGGAAATGAAGCGATAGCAAGAGGAGCTTATGAAGCAGGAGTTCTGGTTGCTTGTGCTTATCCGGGAACACCTAGTACTGAAATTTTGGAAAACGTTTCCACATATGATGAAATTTATTCTGAATGGTCGACTAATGAAAAAGTAGCATTGGAGGCTGCTTTCGGTGCAAGTGTAGCCGGTGCAAGAGCTATGGCTAGTATGAAGCATGTCGGCTTAAACGTTGCGGCAGATCCTTTTTTTACGATAGCATATGAAGGAGTAAACGGGGGCTTGGTAGTGATTACAGCAGATGAGCCAGGTATGCATAGTTCTCAAAATGAACAAGACAATAGACTCTATGCACCACATGCTAAAGTTGCTTTAATTGAGCCATCTGATAGTCAAGAATGCAAAGATTATCTAAAGAGAGCTTTTGAAATATCAGAGCAATTTGACACGGCAGTTTTGTTTAGAGTTACTACAAGAGTCTGTCATACTAAGGGAGTAGTGGAACTAGGAGAAAGAGAAGAAGTAGGTATAAGAGAATACATAAAAAATCCTAAAAAATATGTAATGGTTCCTGCAAATGCTAAAGAAAAACACATAGAAATGGAAAGGGATAGACTTCCTAAACTACATGAATTTTCAAATACCACCGACTTAAATAGGATTGAACTAAATGATTCAAAAATAGGAGTAGTTACTTCTGGTGCTTGCTACATGAATGCCAAAGAAGCACTTGGAGATAAAGCATCATATTTAAAGATAGGTTTTAGTTATCCACTTACAGATGAAAAATTTAAAGAGTTCGCAAAGCATGTAGAAAAAATTTATGTTATAGAAGAAAATGAACCATACATGGAAAACTATATAAAAGCTTTGGGGATTGACTGTATAGGTAAGGAAGAATTTCCACTGTGCGGTGAAATAACCCCTCAAATAATCAGAAGAATTGTTTTAGGAGAAAGCACACCCTCTACATATAAATTAGACATTCTACCTCCAAATAGACCACCAGCACTTTGCGCAGGATGTCCTCACAGAGGAATATTTTATGAGATGAGTAAATACAAGAACAAAATAAATGTAACTTCAGATATAGGATGTTACAGCCTAGGCGCATCAGCACCACTTTATGTTGGAGATACAGTTATCTGCATGGGAGCAGGTTTTTCTGCTGGCATAGGATTTGATAAAGTAAATCAAATGGCAGAAAGAGGAAAGAAAGTATTTGGCGTATTGGGAGACTCTACATTCTTTCATTCAGGGATGACGGGGTTAGTAGATGCGGTATACAACAAATCCGATTTAGTAATGGTCATACTTGACAATAGAATAACTGCAATGACAGGACATCAAGAAAATCCTGGAACAGGCAAAAATATAAAAGGAGAAGAAGCTCCTATGATCGATATTATTTCGATCGTGAAAGCCTGCGGGGTAAAAGAGGATAACATAAAAGTAATAAATCCATATATTATGAGTCAAAATAAAGAAGCAATAAAAGCAGCCCTCGAAGCAGAAGGACCATTTGTAATCATAACCAAACAGCCATGTGCTTTAATAAAAGAAGTCCAAAAGAAAAGAGCCAATCTCTACTCTGAGGTAGATGACGATAAATGCACTAAATGCAAAACCTGCTTTAGAATAGGTTGCCCTGCAATATCTATGATAGACAATAAAGTTATAATAGATAAAGTTCAGTGCAATGGTTGCACTGTATGTGTTCAAACATGTCCTTATAAAGCCATCAAGGTTCATCAAGAAAGAGGTGGAGAAAATGAATAAGAGTTTACTTTTAGCTGGAGTTGGAGGGCAAGGAATAATCTTGGTTTCAAAGATTCTATCAGAGGGCTTGATGGAAGAAGGCTACGATGTAAAAATGAGCGAAATTCATGGGATGAGTCAAAGAGGAGGAAGTGTCACCACTCAGATTAAGTTTGGAGAAAAGGTGTATTCGCCAATCATAAATGCAGGAGAAGCTGATGTTTTAGTAGCTTTCGAGAAAATAGAAGCGTTGAGATATATCGAAAATTTAAAAAGCGGAGGAACTCTAATAGTAAATGAGGAGGAAATCTTTCCCCTTCCAGTGCTTGCAGGACTTGAAGAATATCCAGAAGGAGTAATGGAAGAATTAAAATCCAAAATCGACCATGTCATAAGCATTGATGCTAGAAAAGTAGCTCTAGATTTAGGCGAAGCAAAAAGCTCAAACATTGTCATGCTTGGAGTGACAGTAAAAGCATTGGGTCTAGATGACATAGATTGGGAAGGAAAGATTAAAAAATACCTTCCAGCTAAAACACATGAAAAAAATATACTAGCTTTTAGAAAAGGATTAGAAACATTATAAAATAGCCACCCATCGAGGTGGCTTTATTTATTAAATTTTTGTAACAATTTTATAAATTTGAGATAATAGGAGATATTGAGATATAATAAGATATAGATAAAGGTCTATGCTTAAATTTCTCCATTTTCCTTATTTTTTATGTTTTTATAGTATAATTGGGTATTGTATAAGTAAATTGAAAGAGTATAATAGATTAGTCAAGGGGTGATAAAATGGATCAAATAATTCAAGACATCCTTAATCTAGACAATGAAACGAAAAAGCTTAAGGATAGATATGAGGAAATACTAAAAAAAGAAAAATTTGAAGGTCTTGCGAAAGTACAAAAACTTGAAGAAGAGCTAATGGCTGCTTATGAGAAAGAGGCACAAAAAGCTTACGAGAATTATATTGAAGAAAAGTCAAAGCTAATTCCACAAATTGCTCAGCAGGAATATTTAAAATACGGAAGTTCTACAAATTTGAATGAAAAATACCTTAAATTAAAGACTAAATTATTAGATGATATTTGGGAAAGTATCCTGACTATCGAGGAATAGAGGGATATAAATGAGTAATGCAAGAAGATTTTCAGCAATTAACACAAAGTTAAGAGTCATGCACTCTTATTTTTTGACAGATGACGATTATCTTAATTTGATGGAATCAAAGACTGTAGATGATACAATCGCATATTTGGAAAATAACACTATATATGGAAAATTCATCACAAACGATCCACATCTTACAAGAATTGAAGAAGTAGACATTGCAATGGATAGATACTTGGTGCATCAATTTGGTAAAATATTAAATTATTTCTCCGATAAGTACAAAGAGTTTTACAGATCTCTTATGCTTAGATATGAAGTGGAAGACTTGAAACTTTTTATTAGAGCAGTTGCTAGAGGGGAGAGCTTGGAAGAAACCAAGAATTTAAGCTTAATCAGAGAAAAATACTACAGCTTTTCTTATGATAAGATAAAGAACGCAAAGAACATCAATGAATTGATTGAAATGTTAAATGACACACCTTTTTATGACATAATTAAAAGATATAAAGATGAAGATCCAGAGAGATTGATTTTTTACATCGAAATGAGTCTTGATAAATTTTATTTTCAAACAGTAAGCGAGAAATCAAAAGAACTTTCAAGGGAAGACAGAAAATTCGCAGAAAAACTAGTCGGTACAAATGTGGATTTATTAAATATTGAATGGATTTATAGAGGTCTTAAGTTTTACAATACAATACCTGAAGAGCTTATAAACTATGCATTAAGCGGAGGGCTTGAGTTTAAATACGAAGATTTAAAGAAATTATGTTATTCAGATGTCGACAATTTAATTAAAACTGTTAGAAATACTCCCTACAAAGATCTATTTAACCCAGATAAAGATATAGATACTTTCTTGAAATTAAGAATTCAAAGGTATCTATATAATATGTTTAAAGATGTTTTCAAAAAAGCTAAAATGGATATTTCAGTGTCGATAGGATTTTTGCATTTATTAGAATTTGAGATAAGAGATATCATGACTATATTGGAATCAAAGAGGTATCAAATTTCAAGCATAGACATAAAAGAATACCTCATTCGAGACTTAAAAGGAAGTGAGTAATCATGGGAGCTAACAAAATGGAGCTGCTTAATGTGGTTGGCAAAATAGAACATGCTGATGCAGTATTAAGAGATTTAGTTTTAAACTATGACATTGAACTATTAGATGCTTTGAATAGAATCGAAACAGGTCATTTTAAAATAAATGTAAGAGATGAGAACCTAGATAAAATAGTTGATATGAATTATGTAATACCTTATATAAGCGACAATAAAGTTACTGATTTAGAAACTAAGAAAAAGCAGATAATGTCGGCATTTGATTTAAGCAATGACAGTATAAAAATTTCGAAAGAAAAACCTTCTATAAATGACGATGAAATCAATGATTTTTTTAACGTGTTAGAAAACATAAATTCATTAAATGGAGATTTAATGAATTTAAAAAATGAGTTGAGCAAATTAGAAAGCTATTATAACAATATTTTTAGAGAACTGGACGACTTTCCAATAAGTATTGGAGATTTGAGAAATATGGAGTATTTTGACTTTAAACTAGGAGTATTGAGCAATTCTGGAAGGTTGAAGTTAAAATCAAGCTATGAAAATATACCGGCTATAATCGTTCATACTGGCAAGATAGAACAAGGAGAAGTATATTTTATAATTTACCCCAAAAAAGTGGCTGTTGATATAGAGAGAGCATTAAAGACTTTGGAATTTCGCGAGCTAGTGTTGCCAGAAGAGTATAATTCTACTCCAAAGGAAATAAGTGCAATGCTTACACTAAAAAGAAATGAAATTTTAGCAAAAATTGCATTGAAAGAGAAGGAATTGGATGAGTTAAAGTCAAAAAACTTGGATAAAGCAACTAATCTACTCAACCAGTTGAAAATCATGATTGAAATTGAAAAAGTAAAAGAAAAACTAGCTTTTTCAAGAAAGTATTTCTATCTATCCGCTTGGGTATTGTGTTCCGATAAAGAAAACATACAAAATACTTTAAGCAAATATGAGGATATTTATGTAGCATTTGATGAAGAAGTTGTCCATTCTACAAAACTAAAAAACAGTTTATTACTAAGGGTGTTAGCATAATGATAAAGCCTAGCATCACGATGAGAAGAAGGAAGTGATAATAAGTGTCGGTTGAAAAAATGACTTTGTTAAATATCGTTGGGAAGGCGCAAGATGCAGAAAATGTCCTAAAGGATGTAGTCACAAACGTTGAAGTGGATTTAATTCCTGCAATTCATCAAATTGAGTCTAATAATTTCACATTTGATGTCACAAACGAGAATATAGATAAGATAATCGATATGAACTATGCAAGGAGCCATAAGAAAGACTCTCTTGTCGACGAATTGAGTAAAAAATCAGATACAATCAAAGAAATATTTGATGTAAAAGACAATGAATTAAATATGAGAATTGATACTTTGCTGCCAAAAGAGAATATTCTCGAGGAATTCGATACTATAATTGATGAAATCCATGACACAAATGAGAGAATAAATGTTCTAAAAAAAGAAATTGAACACTTAGAGGGGTATTATTCTAATATATTTAGAGAGTTAAAGAATTTTTCAATACCATTGTCTGACTTGAGGAGCATGGAGTATTTTGATTTTAAAGTTGGGATACTTTCTAAAGAAGGCAGACAAAAGGTTAAGAAAAACTATGAAAATATTTTGGGTATTTTCTTGCACACTGGTTCAAGCCAAGAAGGAGAAGTATATATAGTCATGTACCCAAAAGAAATGATTATTGAAATGACTAGAATACTCAGGTCTTTAGGATTTAAAGAAATTCCAATTCCTGAGGAGTACACTGGCACTCCTAAAGAAATCAGCGAACAGATAGACATTAAGAGAAATACAATTTTTGCGGAGATTGCTGAGAATGAGAAAATTGAAGAAAAAATAAAATCAAAATATGGCGAAAGGGTCAAGGAGCTGTTAGCACACGCTAAGTTGATCTTGAAGATGGAAGATATTAAAGAAAACCTTGCTTTCTCAAAGAAGTATTTCTATTTTTCAGCCTGGATTGCCGAGTCAGACAAGGATAAAGTGACTAATTTATTGAAGAAATACGATGGAGTTGTAGCTGTGTTCAAGAAAGACGAGATTTCAAATGCACCTACAAAATTGAAGAACAATTGGCTGTTTAAACCATTTGAGATGCTCGTGAAGATGTATGGAACTCCATCATACAACGAATTAGACCCTACTCCTTTTTTAAGTTTGTCATACATGTTTTTATTTGGAATGATGTTCGGAGATTTGGGTCAAGGATTTGTCATCTTGCTTGCAGGATTATTAGTAGGCAAGAAGAGCAAGACTTTTGGAGGGTTATTGACTAGACTAGGAGCAAGTTCAATGGTCTTTGGCACTCTTTACGGCGCTGTGTTTGGATTTGAAACGATCATACCAGCACTATTGATCAGACCTTTTGAAAACATCAATACTATGCTTATGATAGCAATTGGCGTAGGTGTCACACTACTTATAATTGCATATATTCACGGCATTATAAATGCTTTCAAGAGAAAAGACATCGAAGAAGCTGTCTTTGGAAACAAAGGAATTGCAGGATTTGTGCTTTTTATAGACTTACTTCTTTTGGTAGGTGGAATGATGCTGGGGTTAAACATAATGCCAGTGCCAGTAGGTGTAGCAATAGCAGTACTATGTTTATTGTCCATCATATTTAAGATGCCACTTGCCAATTTAGTTGAAAAGAAGAGACCACTACATCACGAAGATATCACAGGATATTACATCGAAGGTGTATTCTCATTGCTTGAGACTTTTTTGAGCATGTTGAGTGGAACAGTATCATTTATAAGAGTTGGAGCGTTTGCACTGACTCACGTGGGATTATTTATTGCGTTTGAAACCATAGGCGAAATGATAGGCTCTGCTGCAGGAAATGCAGTGGTGTTAATCATAGGCAACCTACTGATATTAGGGCTTGAAGGGCTTATAGTATTTATTCAAGGCCTAAGACTTCAATACTATGAACTATTCAGTAGATATTATAAAGGCGATGGAAAGGCTTTTGAGCCTGTAAAATTAGAATATTAGAATTTAGAATTTAGGAGGAGATATTATGTCATTTATATTAACAACAACTACCATTATGGTATTATTGACAATTGCTACAGGAGTATATTTTATTTACAGCGATATGGAAGGTGACAGAAAGAAATTGAAAAAGATTTTGAGAGCTAACTTGTTTGTGTTTGTTCCACTTTTGATGGCAGCAGTTATCATCATGGTACCAGGAGCAATAAACGCAGCAGAAGAAGCCACAGCAGCTGGTGTTACATCATCTCAAGGTTTAGGGTTTATTTCAGCAGCTTTAGCAACAGGACTAGCAACACTTGGTGCAGGTTATGCAGTAGCAGTAGTTGGTTCAGCAGCTTTAGGCGCAGTATCAGAAGATAAATCATTATTAGGACAAACACTTATATTTGTAGGTTTGGCAGAAGGTATTGCTATTTATGGTCTTATAGTTTCAATTCTTATTTTGGGAAGGTTATAAAAATGAAATCTATTCTAATCAGCGACCACAAGGACACTTTAGTGGGAATGAGATTAGCAAGTATAGAAGGAATGTATGCAAAAGATTTAGATGATATAAGAAAAGCGTTTGATGAAGCTGTTGAAAATGATGAGATTGGAATAATCATAATCACAGAATCTATCCTGGAAAAAATGAAAGATAGAGTGCTTCAAGTAAAAAAGAGCAATAGCAAGAAGCTAATTGTAACTGTACCAGATAGGACAGGCCTAAAGGACAAAGACTTTATTATGAGATACATCAAAGAGTCCGTCGGCATCAAAATATAGGTGGTGAAGTCATGATAACTGTAGAAGATAAATTGGATATATTTCGCAAAGTTGTCTACAAAGAAGAAGAAAAGAAATTCCAAAAAGCATTGGAAGAATTAAAAAAAGAGAATGAAAATCTCCTAGAACAGAAGAAGAAAGAGCTAGAAGCTCAAAGAGATGAGATCATCAAAAGAAAATTGGCAATAGCAGAAAGAGAGATCAACGAAAAGATTTCTGAAGAAAAGACAAAAGTCAAAGAAAAAGTTTTAAAAATGAGGGCAGAAATCCTACAAGACTTTATACAAAGCCTATATGAAAAAGCTTCAGAATTCACTAAGACTAGTGAATACAAACAATATCTCTTTGGCAAACTGGACAAAGCTATTTTAGAGCTTGGAGATTTGAATTTCAATATTTATGTTAAAGAAAGCGACAAAGATATGGTAAAAGAGCACTTAGAAAAGAATTACGCAGAACGAATTCATAAATTTAACATTGAAACATTGCCATCAAATCTATTAGGCGGATTTTTAATCGAAGATCAAGAGAAGACATTTTTAATTGATTATTCATTAAAGACCTTGATTGATGACAATGAGTATGAGATAGGAAACAAGTTATTTGCGCTTTTAGAGAAAGCAGGTGACATAAATGAGTGATTTAACTGGTAAGATTAAATCCATCAACGGTCCTGTAATTATCGGAGAAAACATGACTGGATTTAAAATGAGAGAGATGGTTGTAGTAGGGCCAAAAAAATTGATAGGTGAAGTTATTTCCATTGATGGAGATACTGGTATTGTTCAGGTCTATGAAGAAACAGAAGGCTTAAAAAAAGGTGATGAAGTAGTTTCAACTGGAAAACCACTTTCTCTAAAACTAGGACCTGGCATGCTTGGAAATATGTTTGATGGTATACAAAGGCCATTAAAGAAGATTAGAGATGACCATGGTGATTTTATCCCTGAAGGAATTGGCCTTATTTCGATAGATGAAGAAACAGAGTGGGAGTTTAAACTGCTAGTAAGCGTAGGCGATAATCTAACAGGTGGACAGATATTTGCAGAAGTGCAAGAAACTCAGCTTATTGTTCACAAGCTGATGGTTCCTATCGAGATCTCAGGCAAAGTAATATGGGTTAATGAAACAAACAAGGGGACTATAAATGACACAATTATTAAAATAGAAGATAAAAATGGAGACATTCACGAGATCAAGATGTATCAAGAATGGCCAGTAAGAAATCCTCGACCTGTAGAAGAAAGACTTGAAATAAGCAAACTTCTTGTAACAGGCCAAAGAATCCTAGATGTATTTTTCCCAATAGCAAAAGGAGGAACTACAGCTATTCCTGGCGGTTTTGGAACTGGCAAGACAATGCTCCAACATCAACTTGCAAAATGGTCTGATGCAGACATCATCATATATGTTGGCTGTGGAGAAAGAGGAAACGAAATGACTGAAGTTCTCGAGGATTTCCCTAAATTAGTCGACCCTAAGACCAATAGGCCTATCATGGAAAGAACTGTTTTAATAGCCAACACATCAAATATGCCAGTTGCCGCAAGGGAAGCCTCAATTTACACAGGCATTACAATGGCTGAGTACTTCAGAGATATGGGTTATGATGTAGCTGTCATGGCGGATTCAACATCAAGATGGGCAGAAGCATTGAGAGAAATATCTGGTAGACTTGAAGAAATGCCTGCAGAAGAAGGATACCCTGCATATTTACCTACTAGATTAGCTCAATTCTATGAAAGAGCTGGATATGTCAAGACACTCTCAGGCAAAGAAGCCTCGGTAACATTGATTGGCGCGGTATCACCAGCTGGTGGAGATTTCTCTGAGCCAGTAACTGAAAACACAAAGAGATTCGTAAATGTATTTTTAGGACTTGATAGAGAACTAGCATATTCAAGACACTATCCTGCAATCAACTGGATGGATAGTTATAGCGGATATACTCATATGATCAAAGATTTCTATGAGAAAGAGTTAAATGTGGATATTGAAAATTTAAGAGAAAAAATGCTCGGAATACTGTTTGAAGAAAACAAACTCCAAGAAATAGTGCTCTTAGTTGGCGAAGATGTTTTGCCAGATGACCAGAGATTGATATTAGAGATAGCTAGAGTGTTAAAAATCGGATTTTTACAACAAAATGCATTTCATAAAGACGATGCTTTTGTGCCACTAAAGAAACAATATGAGATGCTAAAAACCATGGAATTATTATACGATAGAGGACTTTCTGCAGTAAAGAAAGGAATACCAATCTCTAGGGTAAGAAATGGACAGATATACGAAGAAGTAATAAAATTAAAATATACTATACCTAATGATGATATTTCAAAGATCAAAGAAGTCAATAAGATGATCAATGATTTCTATGATAAATTAGAGTCAGAGTATAGCAAATAGTGGGTGAAGACGAATGAAGAGAAAATATTTAAAATTAGATAAAGTTGAAGGTAGTATAGTTGAACTTTCTAACACTCATTCTATAGGGTATAGTGAAATAGCAGAAATCGAAGACCAATTTGGCAACAAGATGGTTGGAAGAGTAATTAAAATAGATGGCGATAGTGTTGTAGTTCAAGTTTTCGGAAGTACTATGGGCATTGCTGTAGATAATACTAAAGTTACATTTAAAGGGAAACCATTTGAAATACCACTATCAAAGGAAATTTTAGGAAGAACTTTTGATGGAATAGGAAGACCTATTGATGGTGGAGGAGAAATCTACTCTGAAAAAACTTACAATGTTAATGGCAGGCCAATTAATCCAGTGTCAAGAGAGTACCCAAGAAACTATATTCAAACAGGTATTTCGTCTATTGATGGTCTTGCAACATTGATAAGGGGTCAAAAGTTGCCTATATTTTCAGGGGCAGGCTTGCCACACAATCAGTTGGCAGCACAAATAGTTAGACAAGCCAAGATAAAAAGCGAATCAGGAGAAGATAATTTCTCTATTATATTTGCCGCAATAGGTGTAAAACACGATGAAGCTTTTTATTTCCAAGAAACATTTAGAAAAGCAGGAGTACTGGATAGGGTAGTAATGTATATAAACTATGCTGATGACCCTATAATGGAGAGAATCATAACTCCAAGGTGCGCTCTTACTGCTGCAGAGTATCTTGCATATGAAGAAAATCAACATGTACTGGTAATAATGACAGATATAACAAGCTATGGCGAAGCTCTTCGTGAAGTTTCATCATTAAGAGAAGAAGTACCAAGCAGAAGGGGTTATCCTGGGTATCTTTATTCAGATCTTGCTGAACTTTATGAAAGAGCTGGAATGATAAAAGGCAAAAACGGTTCAGTAACACTTATACCAATACTCACGATGCCAAATGATGACATAACGCATCCAATACCTGACCTTACAGGCTATATTACTGAAGGGCAACTTGTATTATCAAGAGATTTATATTTAAAAGGCATATATCCACCAATAAATGTATTGCCATCACTTTCTCGTCTGATGAAAGACGGCATTGGTGAAGGTTTTACTAGGGAAGATCATCCAGAAGTCGCAAACCAATTGTTCTCAGCATATTCAAAAGTTCAAGATGTAAGAGCACTAGCACAAATCATTGGCGAGGACGATTTATCAGAAAGAGACCAGAAATATCTAAAATTCGGAGAAGAATTTGAGAAGAGATTTGTATCTCAAAGCTTTACTGAAAATAGAGATATGATGGAAACGCTAGACATAGCATGGGATTTATTAAAACTGTTGCCAAAAGAAGAACTAGATAGGTTGGATCAAAAACTAATTGAAAAGTATATGAAATAAGGTGAGGCAATGGCTGTTTATAAGATAACACCTACAAAAGCGAATTTAATAAAAGCTAAGAACTCTCTTTCTTTTGCTAAAAAAGGCTACGAACTTCTGGATAAAAAAAGAACTGTTCTGATACGTGAAATGATGAACTTAATAGATTCTGCAACAGACCTTCAAGCTAAAGTAGATGAAGCATTTCAAGAAGCGTACGAGAATTTAAAGATTGCAAATATACTAATGGGGCCAGAGACTGTCATTGAAATCGCAGAATCAATTGAAAAAGAAAAAGACTTTGACATTATATATAAATCGGTCATGGGAGTAGAAGTTCCAATAATCAAGAGAGAAGAGAGTCCGTTAAAGACAGAATATGATTTTTATAGGACATCTCCTGCTTTTGACAAGACAGTTCTAAGCTTTATGAAAGTAAGAGATTTGATATATGAACTAGCAGAGATTGAGAATTCTGTATATAAATTAGCGATGGAAATTAAAAAGACCCAAAAAAGAGCAAATGCTCTTGAGAAGATCCAAATACCTAGATATGAATCTACTATCAAATATATCGACAGTGTACTTCAAGAAAAGGAAAGAGAAGACTTCTTTAGGCTAAAAAGAGTTAAGGGAAAAAGTAAAAAACATAAACAATAAAATAACGGCTCTTTGTCAATTGTTGGGGTAGGATCAATTTTGATCTTGCTCCAATTCTATATTTAAGAGCATTTTTACATATAGGTACTATTATATTGGTTTTTAAGCACACTTAAATAAACCTAGCTAAAATATAGGTTTTCCACATATATTATTTACTTGTAAATTTGACCCCTCTAATTTGTACAATGAATAATTCTATTTCGGAATCTCTTAAAATTCCTTATCCCAAAAGATATTCTCTTTAATACCTTAATTTTATTGTTAAATCCTTCAGTTGGTCCATTAGTATAACCATATCTAAAAGCATTCTTTATCTCATTTATCCAGTTTTTATAGGTATTGGCACACTTCTTAAATTCTGCTATTCAAGAGCATTCTGCACTCTCAATCCATTTTATTAGTTCACTACATTGATAAGAATAATCATCACTTTGACATATTTCATAAAACCATTCTTTTAATATATGAGCTGTACGCAAATCATCATTGTATAATAGCATTAAATCAACAGCTTTTTTATCCTCTTC
>NZ_JCANTN010000036.1:0-15977 GCF_059568515.1 Soehngenia saccharolytica DSM 12858
AAGAATCCGTATGATAACGTGGAAAAGATGGAAGAAGGTTAAAACAAAATATGAAAATCTTCAGAAGTTAGGAATAGCCAAAGGGAAAGCATGGGAATGGGCAAATACAAGAAAAAGTTACTGGCATACATCAAAGAGCTGGATTCTTACAACAACCCTAACCAATGCTAGGTTTGAAAAACAAGGGTATTTAAGTATGTTTAAATATTACCTTGAAGTTAGAGTGTAAACTATGAAACCGCCGTATACCGGACGGTACGTACGGCGGTGTGGGAGGTCGATAAATAAATTAATTATTTATCTCCTACCCGATTTCATACTGATTGTAAACATAAATTTGCTTTGGTATAATTGTTTCAAAGGAGTGATTTAAGTGTCTAAAAACGAATATATTGAAGATGCAAACAATACAAATATAAAAATTTCAAAGGATGTTCTATCATCAATAGCTTCTAAGGCGATTTCTTCGATTGAAGGGGTGGAACTATCAAATGCTAATGCTGGACTAACAGATATTATCAACAGGAAAAACATTTCTAAAGGTATAAAAGTAGAAATTAGAGACAGAGATGTATACATTGATTTATTTATATCATTAAAATATGGATACAAAGTAAATGAAGTTGGCTATGATTTACAAAAAAAAGTTAAAGAATCCATAGAGTTGATGACAGATTTAAATGTCAAAGAAATAAATGTGCACATAGAGAATTTGATTACATCAGAAGAAGTAATTAATAAAACTATTGATAACGATTAGAAGGGATAATATGGGAAGAAAACAAACTCGTGAAGCATTAATGCAATTAATTTACCAAATGGATTTAAATAAAAATTTTTCTAAGGAAGAAGTAACGATTTTTTTAGAAAATTTTGAACAGAGTGATTGCGAAATTGAATACTTGGAAGAATCTGCTTATGGAATAATTGATAATTTAGAGAATATCAATGAATTAATTGAAAAATACACTGAAGGCTGGACTTTGGAAAGATTGCCTAAAGTTGATTTATCTATATTAAGAATTGCTTTTTATGAAATTTTATATCGAGAAGATATCCCTGTTGAAGTATCAATTAATGAAGCTATAGAGATAGCTAAGAAGTATAGTACTCCTGATGCTTTTAAATATATAAATGGTGTTTTAGGTAGCTTTGTAAGAGCTAATGATATAAATGAGTAACTTATATTTAGGAATAGATACTAGCAATTACACATCATCTATAGCGGTTATAAATGGTGATGGAACAATATTAGAGGACAGAAGAGTTATTTTAGATGTTCCAAAAGGTAACAAAGGCTTAAGACAACAAGAAGCTGTTTTTCAACATCTAACAAATATACCTATGTTGATAGAAGAAATAAATATTGATTTTAATAAGATAGACACTATAGCAGTAAGTTCAAAGCCTAGGCAGCTATCTAGTTCATATATGCCTGTTTTTAAAGTTGGCGTAAGTTTTGCTAAAGTAATATCACATCTAAATCAAGCACCTATAAAATTATTTAGTCATCAAGAAGGACACATTGCTTCTTTGGTGTATACTAATGATGTAGATGAAGACATATTTATAGCTTTGCATTTATCGGGTGGAACAACTGAAATCGTTCTTGTAAATAATGCTGACAATTTTTATACAACTATTTTAGGAGGCACAAGAGACATTAGTGTCGGGCAATTAGTAGATCGAATAGGGGTTTATGCAGGCATCAGTTTTCCATGTGGTAGAGAGATGGAAGAAATTTCAAATAATGGTACATTTTTAAATGTTGATTTACCTAAACCTCAGAAATCAACATGGGTAAATTTATCTGGTTTAGAGAATTTTTATAAAAATTTAATTGACAGCAGTAAATATAATATTGAGGATATTTTTTACACGTTATTCTTTAATATTGCAATCTTTATAGAAACACTAATTCGAGAAGCTCTCAATATACATCACATATCAAGTATTTTGGTCGTCGGTGGAGTAATATCGAATAATATTATAAGAGATTATCTAACTAAAAGCTTTTATGATGTGAGAATATATTTTCCTCAAGGAAATCTCTCTTCTGACAATGCAGTGGGTATTGCATATCTAGGCAAATATAAACTTGGCTGGGAGGATTAAGATGAAACCCTTAAGGGTAAGTGAAATAAACAATTATATAAAAAAAATATTTTCTCAAGACATATTGCTTCCTGAAGTAAGCATTGTTGGAGAAATTTCAAACCTGTCTAAACATTATGCTAGTGGACATGTTTATTTCAATCTGAAGGATGAGAATTCCAAAATAAAATGTGTAATGTTTAAGTCTTATGTTCAGGCAACTGATGTAGAATTGAAAGAAGGATTGAAGGTTATTGCATCAGGAAACATTTCTATTTATGAGAAAGATGGGATTTATCAGCTATACATTAAAAAAATTCAAAGAGATGGGATAGGTGAACTTTACACAGCGTTTGAGGAACTAAAACTTAAATTGCAGAAAGAAGGATTATTTGATCCAAGCCATAAAGTGCCAATTCCTGAGTATCCAAAGAAAATAGGCATAATTACTTCACTTACAGGTGCGGTAATTAAAGATATTTTAAGGATTATAAAAAGAAGATTTCCTCCAGTTAATATAGTTATCTATCCATCCCAAGTTCAAGGAGAGAAAGCCATTGATCAAATTATTGAAGGACTTTTATATCTAGACTCGATAGATGACATTGATACTATTATTTTGGCTAGAGGTGGCGGATCCATTGATGAATTATTCATATTTAACAATGAGAGATTAGCGCGAACCATTTACAATGTACATAAACCCATTATATCAGCAGTAGGACATGAAACTGATTTTACTATTGCAGACTTTGTAGCTGACTTAAGAGCGGCGACACCATCAGAGGCTGCTGAATTAGCGGTAAAAGACATGAATACAGTTTTGAATGATATGGAAGAATTAAGAAATCATTTAATAAAAACAGTTTCCAACATCTTATTCCTGTACAAAAGCAACTTGCAGAGGACTGAAAAGACTTTAAAATTCTATAATCCTCAGTTTATTTTGGATGACAAAAAAGTAGAGTTAGACAACACAGTGCAGAGAGTTGTTTTTAATGTATATAAGAGAATTAACGATGAGAATACAAACTTGGAAAGACTAAAAATTAAACTATATTCACATGATCCTGAATATGTTTTAGAACGGGGTTATGCATTAATTACAGATGAGAGTGGGACAATCATTACCAGTGTGGGCTCTGTCGTTAATGACATGAATTTAAAGGTCAATTTAAAGGACGGAGAGTTGAACACAGAGGTAAAATCAGTTATTGCAAGGGGGAATATCCGTGAATAATGATGATTTAACCTATGAAAAAGCATACGAAAGGTTGCAGGAGATACTCGATGAATTAGAAAATGGAGGCTTGAAATTGAGCGATGTATTTTCTAAGTTTAAGGAAGCAATGAGCCTTTATGAATATTGTAAAACAACTTTAGACAAAGTTGAGGGTGAAGTAAAAATCCTTCTTAAAGAGGATGATAAAATAAGAGAAGTTGATTTTAACGACGAGTATAGGGTGGATGATTATGCTTGAAGAAATATTTAAAGAATACATGCCGCTTTTAGACAATGAGTTAGAAAGCATTATAAAACCAAATAAAAAGTATCAAAATAAATTGTATGAATCTATGAAGTACAGCCTTTTTCCAGGTGGAAAGAGATTAAGACCGATGTTGTTTCTTATGTCATATACTTTATTTTCAAACGATTTAGACATAGCTCTACCATTCGCGGCTTCATTAGAGATGATTCATACTTATTCATTGATTCATGATGATTTACCTTCAATGGACAATGACGACTATCGAAGAGGGAAACTCACTAGCCACAAGATGTATGGAGAATCTTTAGCAATTTTGACAGGTGATGCCTTATTAAATTTAGCTTATGAAACAATATTGAAAATGAACATGGAAATTAACGATGATAGAATTAGAAAAGCAAGTTATGAAATTTCAAAAGCTGCTGGCTATTCTGGTATGATTTTAGGCCAAGTTATCGATACATGTGAGTATGAATTGAATGCAGGCGAAATAATATACATGTATTCTTTAAAAACAGCAGAACTTATAAGAGCGAGTATTTCTGCCGGAGCTATATTGGGTGGTGCAAATAAAGACCAGATCATTATATTAGATGAATTCGGGAAAAATCTAGGTATATCATATCAAATACAAGATGACATTTTAGATTTGGATAAGGACAAAGAAATTGATAAGCTGACATTATCAAAATATTATTCAAAAGATCAATTGATAAATTTGATTAACGAATTGAACCAACAAAGTTTAAAATTATTAGGAAGATTAGAAAATTTAAATACTTCATATTTCGAAGAATTAGTCGACAAATTGGCTTATCGAGAGATTTAAAGTTGAAAAAGTTGAAAAATGTACAGAATTATGTTATACTATTAATAGTAATAGTGGTACAGTATTCTAGTCAGCGCAGCTATTTCTGAAGGCGGGCCTAAAAATCCGTCAAAGAGCATATCGATGAAGTTCCTTATGTTTGGCTTGCGACGCCCAGTCGTGGGCTTTCATAAGGAGTAAGAAGGATGGGGCGATCTGCAATGGCATGCAGGCGTGGACCCTGCCTTCGTGGAGACATAGTATAGTGAAAAATAGTACTATACTGTGATAAACCTGCAACAAAAATAACAAATTAAATTTGCAGAGTAGCTTGCCTTGAGTGGGGTAGTGCGGATGGTGAGTTCAGATTTAAAGATTCAGGGCCCGAAACTTTAAATCTCTGTCACCGAAACCTAACCTGCAAAAGAGGATAGGAAATAGTGTGGCTGTAGAGGAAAACTCCTAGACTGTTCACGTAGTTGAGATAACTAGGGGATTACAGTGCGGACTAAGTGGCAATCCAGTCTTGCTTTTGGCGACAATGCAGTGACGAGATTAAAGGGAAACCGCTGAACCGGCGACGGGCAGTTCTTGTCAGGGAAATCCTGCTGGACCTAAAGCCGTAAGATTTACTCTAGTTATTACCACTCGTTAAGCTGATAGCAGTGCTGTCAGCTTTTTTACATATATACATAACCAGGAGGAAACATGTCAAAAATAGATGAAGATAATTTTTATGATAAATACAATTTAAAATGGGTAATTCCAATAACTATATGGACTTTCATTATTTCTATAACATTATCCGTTTTTTCTGAAAGCTTAGTGAAAAGATTTGATATAATCGTTGCTTTTATAATATTGCTTGCGATAATTTTAATAGGCATTATATTTGATATTGTTGGAGTTGCTGTGACGAGTGCAAATGAGAAACCTTTTCATGCAATGGCAGCCAATAAAATACCCGAAGCAAAAATTGCGATTAAATTAGTTAGAAATGCAGGCAAAGTGAGCAATTTTTGCAATGATGTAATAGGAGATATAAGTGGAATATTATCTGGTGCTATATCTGCTAGCATTGTAATAAAACTTGTTGCTACTTTCTCATTTTTGAATATCACGATAATAACAATACTATTGACAGCTTTCACTGCTTCGATGACAGTAGGAGGAAAAGGCATAGGCAAGAGCATTGCAATGAACAATGATGAGAAGATAGTATATTTGTTAGCAAAAGTTATAAAATTCATAGAAATTACTTTTAAAATAAAATTTTTTTCTGATAAGAACAACAAGAGTAATAAATGATATAAGGAGCATTTTATGCAAAAAAAGAGAGCGGATGTATTATTATATGAAAAAGGTTTAGTGGATTCAAGAGAAAAAGCTAAAAGATTTATAATGGAAGGCGTAGTTTACGTTGGTGAAATTAAAGTAGAAAAACCTGGAGAACTATATTCGGATGAAACTGAATTTTTAATAAAATCAAATCCACTAAAATATGTTAGTAGAGGCGGATTGAAATTAGAAAAAGCTATTGATTACTTCAAATTGGATTTGGCTGATAAAATTTGCATGGAC
The DNA here is from genome assembly GCF_059568515.1 of Soehngenia saccharolytica DSM 12858. Lineage (NCBI taxonomy): Bacteria > Bacillati > Bacillota > Tissierellia > Tissierellales > Tissierellaceae > Soehngenia > Soehngenia saccharolytica. Next base: position 5,974 of record NZ_JCANTN010000036.1, read on the forward strand.
ATAGGAGCGTCAACTGGCGGATTTACTGACTGCATGCTTCAAAATGGGGCAAAAAAAGTATATGCAGTTGATGTTGGATATGGTCAGCTTGATTGGAAAATAAGAAATGATAGCCGAGTTGTAGTGTTAGAGCGCACAAATATAAGAAAACTTGACACTGAGATTATAAAAGATAAAATTGACTTTATAAGCATAGATGTTAGCTTTATAAGCCTTGAATTGGTCTTACCAGTTGCAGAGAAACTTTTGAGTGATGATGGTGTTATCGTAGCTCTTATAAAACCACAATTTGAAGCTGGCAAAGGCAAGGTAGGGAAAAAAGGAATTATCAAGGATAAATCAATTCATATAGAAACAATCAAAAAAGTAATAGATTTTTCCAAAACTATTGGCTTATACACTAGAGGATCAACCTATTCTCCTATAAAAGGGACAACAGGGAATATTGAATTTTTGATCATGCTCAACAGATTAGAAGAACTGATTAACTATAGCGTAGAGGAAGTAGTACTAAATGCTCATGAACAATTATAGTAGGTGAGAATATGCTTAGGAAGCTACATATAAAAAATTTTGCCATCATTGATGACTTGACTATTGATTTTGATGGTGGATTTAATGTTTTAACAGGAGAAACAGGATCAGGAAAATCAATTATAATTGAAGCTTTAGGAGTAGTGCTTGGCGGGAGAAGCAACAAAGAAATGATTAAAACTGGTTCAGATTCAGCATATGTAGAAGCTTTATTTTATGTGGATTCTGATATCAAAAGCAAATTAGATGATTTTGGAATTGAATATGACGAACTACTGATTATATCACGAGAAATATATGCTAATCAACCTAGTGTAGCAAGGGTGAACAATAAAATAGTCACAAATATTGTATTAAATAATATTACTTCTAATCTGATAGACATATTTGGGCAACATGAACATCAATCTCTATTAGATGTAAAAAATCACATATATATATTAGACTCATTTTTACTTGATGAATCACTAATATTATTACATGAAATAAACGAACTTTTCGATGAATATTTGTCAATCAAAGAGAGAAAGAAAGAGATAGAAATTGACAGCAGTCAAAGGGAGCGAGAGTTAGATTTAATAAAATACCAGATTGATGAGATTGATTCACCGAATTTAACAATCGAAGATGAAAATATTGAACAAGAATATAAAAAACTTAACAATTTAGAAGAAATACTCAAGTCTGGGAATAAAGCTCTTGACTATTTAAAAGGAGATTTTTTGGAACAAAATGCACTAGATATGATCGACAAGAGCCTCGCACAGCTAAAGGAACTAGTTAAGCTGGATTATGTCTTTGAAGAATACTACGAAGAGCTTTTGAATTATAGATTTGAAATCAATGAAATATCTTCAAAAATTGATAACTATTTAAATTCTATGTACTATGACGAGGAAAAGTTATCTTTTTTGAGACAAAGATTAGACATCATCAATTTGTTGAAAAAGAAATATGGCAATTCAATAGATGAAATTTTAACTTTTAGAAAAAATTTAGAAAAAAAATATGAATTGCTATTAAATCTAGAACACGAACAAAATATGCTTGATGAGAAATTAAGCATATTAGAACAAATTATACGTGACAAATCTAATGAATTGAGTAAGCATCGCAAAAATATCGCAAAAAAGCTAGAGGATAATATTAAAAAACAGTTGATGTTTTTGAATATGGAGAATGTGAATTTTGTTGTAGATTTTAGAAAAAAAGGATCCATTTCAAGAAATGGCATTGATGAAGTTGAATTTTTAATTTCAACAAATTTGGGAGAAAAGTTAAAGCCGCTATCTAAGATAATTTCTGGTGGAGAGATGTCTAGAATTATGTTAGCGTTAAAAGCAATTTTTGCAGACAGAGATAATATTTCCTCTTTGATATTTGACGAAATAGATACTGGAATAAGTGGAAGAACTGCACAATTAGTAGGAGAAAAAATCAAAGAGATTTCAAAAACCCATCAAGTTATTGCTATCTCCCATCTACCTCAGATTGTAGCATTAGCGGATTCGCATTTTTCAATTTATAAGTCATTAAAAGATAATACAACAATTACAAGAGTAACTAAATTGTCGTTTGAGGAAAGGATAAGAGAATTAGCTAGAATGTTAGGAGGTGCAACAATAACAGATACTACTATAAAACATGCCAAAGAAATGTTAGAAATGACTAATAGTGAGCATTAATTCATTCAATATGATATAATTAACTTCAATTAAATTTTAAATGGAGGTACACAATGCCATATATTGAAAAAACAATGAAGTCAGAACGAATATATGATGGTAAAATATTAAATTTAAGAGTAGACACAGTGGAATTGCCAGATAAAAAATATTCAAAGCGAGAAATCGTGGAGCACCCTGGAGCAGTTGCTATAATAGCAATAAATGAAAACAAAGAAATGATAATGATCAGACAATACAGGAAAGCTATTGATAAAATATTGCTGGAAATTCCTGCTGGGAAATTAGAATTAAATGAAGAACCTATTGAATCTGCAAAGAGAGAATTAAAGGAAGAAACAGGATATACTGCTGATAAAATTGAATATGTAATGGAGTTCTATACATCACCCGGTTTTAGCAATGAAAAAATATATCTTTTCCTTGCTCAAGGGCTTACCGAGGGGGAACAAGAACTTGAGGTTGGAGAATATATAGATGTAGAAAAATACAGTTTGGATGAACTGATGAAAATGATAAAACTTGGAGAAATAGTTGATAGCAAGACGATAATTGGTATAAGCTATTATTACAATATGATCAATAAATAAAGGAGAAATAGAATGGGATCAGCTTATGTAGAAGAATTTTTAAATTATATAAGAAAAGAGAAGAACTTAAGCGAAAATACAATTCAGGCTTATTTAAGCGACATCAAGCAATACGAAGGATTTCTCTCTAGTAATGGTGTTGATATAATCGAAGCGAATAACACTAATGTATTGATGTATTTGCTAAGTTTACAAAAATTAGAGAAATCTTCAGCTACTATTTCAAGACACTTAGCTAGTATAAGGTGTTTTTATGAGTATTTGGAGCACCAAGGCTTGATAAGTGAAGATCCAACATATAATCTAAAAGTTCCTAGAAAAAAGAAAAAACAACCCAAAATTCTTGATGAACAAGATATTATCAAGTTAATAAGCATACCTGATACAAAAACAGAAAAAGGGCTAAGAGACAAAATTATTCTACAAGTAGCCTACTTTACTGGACTTAGGGTATCTGAGTTGAGTGAACTATCCATAAAAGATCTTGATTTAGCCAATAATACAATAACAATTAAAAGGAATGATAGTTTTAAAACTATAAATTTACCAGATGATATTGTAAATGCAATAAACATTTACTTAAGAGAGTTTAGAAATGCAACTGATGAAAACGAACCACTATTTACTAATTATCTAGGTGAAAGAATAACCAGACAAGGTTTATGGAAAATCATAAAATCTTATGCAAATGGCATAATAGATAAACCTGTTACACCTCAAGTTATTAGAAATTCTTTTATGGCAAATTTAATGAAAGAAGATTCAAATATTCAAAGCTATTAAATTTATTAAAAAGGAGAGAAAGTTATGAGAGCAGTGGATATAATTGAAAAAAAGAAAAGGAATAATGCACTTACTAAGGAAGAAATTGATTTCATGGTACAAGGATATACTACTGGAGAAATACCTGATTATCAAATGGCAGCTTTTCTGATGACTATTTACTTTAACGGTATGAACTATGATGAGATAGCAAATATGACTGAAAGCTTTGTAAAATCAGGTGATACAGTTGATCTATCCAGAATTCATGGAGTAAAAGTTGATAAGCACTCTACAGGTGGAGTAGGAGATAAGATTAGTATTATTGTAATACCATTAGTCGCATTATGTGGAGTTCCTGTTGCTAAAATGAGTGGAAGAGGATTAGGACATACTGGCGGTACTATAGATAAACTTGAGTCAATTGAAGGATTCAAGGTAGAATTATCTCCAGAGGAATTCATTGAGAATGTAAACAATTTCAAGATGGCTATTGTAGGGCAAACTGCTAACTTAACACCTGCGGATAAGAAAATTTATGCCCTTAGAGATGTAACTGCTACTATAGACAGCATACCCTTGATCGCTAGTTCAATAATGAGCAAAAAAATAGCCTCAGGTGCTGATGCTATAGTTTTGGATGTAAAAGTAGGTTCTGGAGCATTTATGAAGAATCTAGACGAAGCTCGTGAATTGGCAAAAACAATGGTATCAATCGGTAAAAACTTGAACAGAAATACGATTGCTGTAATTACTAATATGGATCAACCTCTTGGACATGAAGTCGGCAATAGCAATGAAGTAAAAGAAGCAATAAAAGTATTATCTGGCCAAGGTGCTAAGGATGAAACAGAAGTAGCTCTTACAATTGCTTCATATATGTGTTTATTAGGAGGAGCATTTGATGATTTTGAGCAAGCATATAAAGAATTAGAAAACAAGATAAAGTCAGGGCTGGCTTTAGAAAAACTAAAAGAATTGATACAAATTCAAGGTGGTAACCCAGAAGTTGTTGACAACCCAGATTTATTACCAAAAGCAAAAAATACTTTTTATGTTAAATCAGAAGTAGATGGATATATAAATAAAATTGATGCCGAGCTTGTTGGTATTTCAGCCATGTTATTAGGTGCAGGAAGAAAAACCAAAGAGGATTCTATAAATTATGGAGCTGGTATAAGCTTGAAAAAGAAAATTGGGGACTATGTAAGCAAAGGCGAGGTCTTATGTGAACTATATACTGACCTTGACAATGCTGATGAGGCATATGAAAAAATAATAAAAGCATATACAATTAAAGATGAATTACCCGAATCTAAGCCATATGTATATGAAGTAATAAAGTAAGTGAGGATATAAATGAATTATTTAATAAGCTTACCAGGACTCTTAATAGCTATTATATTCCATGAATTAGCTCATGGATATGCTGCGTATAAACTTGGTGATCCTACAGCTAAAAACGCAGGAAGACTGACATTGAATCCTATAAAGCATATAGACCCTGTTGGGTTCTTATTTATGCTTATATTTAAGTTTGGGTGGGCGAAAGCGGTTCCAATCAATCCAGCATATTTTAAAAACAGGAAAAGAGATACTATCATTGTTTCTGTTGCTGGAGTATTGACTAATTTTGTTTTAGCAATATTGTTTGGCTTTATTATTATTAAGTTTAAGATAACTAATGATTATATATATCAAATGATTTTGATAGCAATGTGGTATAATTTGATGCTTGGAATCTTTAATTTATTGCCTTTCCCACCTTTAGACGGTTCAAAAATTGTAGCCAGTCTATTACCAATAAGGTTAGAATACCTATTCTATAAATATGAGAGATATCTTTATATAGTGTTATTATTGTTGATAATGACCAACACTATAGATAAAATATTAAATCCTTTGATAAATATATTATTAAACAGTATTGTTAGAATTTTGTACTAATGAGGTTATTATGGAGTATAAAGTAAGCATTGAAGCATTTGAGGGCCCTTTGGATCTTTTACTAAACTTAATAGATAAAAATGAAATCGATATTTATGATATACCTATTCATGAGGTTACAGATCAATTCATCGACTATATTCAAAGAATGCATGAAATTGATATTGAACTAGCTAGTGAATTTATAATAATGGCATCTATATTACTTGAGATAAAATCCAAAATGTTGTTACCAACTGAAAAAATAGTACAAGATGGTATGGAGGTCGACATTGATCCCAGAACCGAACTGGTGCGAAAACTGGAAGAATATAAACTTTTCAAAGAGTTGAGCGAAACACTCAGTAAAATGCAAGAAAGCCACCTGAAATCATTTTATAAAATGCAAGAAGATATTAGCATATATAGGGATCCAATTGATGAATTAAAGGATATTGATTTAGATAAACTTTCAATGACATTTGAACATATTATAAAGCGCATAGAAACTCAAAAGGTTGCTGAGGAGTCAGTCAAATTGATTAGACATCCTGAAATAAAACAAGAAGTTTGTGAAAACAATATAATACAGGTGTTATCAAATAAGAAAAAAACAACTTTTAGTGAGCTGCTTGTTGTGCCAACTAAGAGTTATGCAATAGCATATTTTTTAGCTATCTTGGAATTGCTTAAAAAGAAATTTATAGTTGCTTATCAAAGCAGTGACTGTGAAGATATAATCATAGAAAGGGTAGATTGAAGTGGATGAAAGGGATTTTAAATCCATTATCGAGGGACTTCTATTTGCATTTGGAGATCCTTTAGAAGACAAAGAAATATCAAAGGTAATAGATATTTCTGTAAAAGATGTTAATAGATATTTACAGGAGATGAAGGCAGAATTCGAGGAGCAAAACAGGGGCATTCGAATAATTAAGATAAATAATTCCTATCAACTAACAACAAGACCAGAACACTATGATTTTATTAAAGCAGTTGTAATTTCAAGAAATCAAAGAAACCTTTCAAATGCATCTTTAGAAACATTGTCTATAATTGCATATAGGCAACCTATCACTAAACTCGAAATTGATGAAATAAGAGGAGTCAAGAGCGATAAAAGCATTGAAACTTTATTGCAAAAAAAATTAATAAGAGAAGCAGGGAGACTTGATAGACCTGGAAGACCTATTTTATATGCTACTACGGATGAATTTTTAAGATTTTTTGGAATAGAAAAGATTGAAGACTTACCCGATATTAAAAAGTTAAGAAAACCAGGAGATCAACATGACCAGTGAAAATAAAGATGAAAATTTAATGAGATTGCAAAAGTATATTGCAAAAGCCGGAATTTGTTCTAGAAGAAAAGCTGAACAGATGATTTTAGATGGTAGAGTGTCAGTAAATGACACTTTGATAACTGATATGGGTTATAAAGTTGACATATCAAAAGATAAAGTCAAAGTTAACAATCAATTAATTACTCTTGATAATGACAAAGTGTATATTGCATTAAATAAACCTTCGGGTGTTATAACAAGTGTAAAAGATGAGAAAAATAGAAAGACTGTTTTGAATTTTACAAAGGACATAAAACAGCGTATATATCCCGTTGGTAGATTGGATTATGACACGTCAGGATTAATTATCTTGACCAATGATGGAGATATAGCTAATAAGTTAATGCACCCTAGCAAAAAAGTTTATAAAAAGTACATTGCAATGGTTGATGGCATACCAAGTGAATTGGAGCTAGACAAATTAAGAAATGGAATAGTAATTGACAATAAAAAAACTGCAAAAGCTAGAGCCTACATCATTGACAAAATTAATGAGGATGCTGTGGTAGTTATTGAAATATATGAGGGCAGAAACCATCAAGTAAAAAAAATGTGTGAAAAGATTGGTCACCCCGTTAAACGGTTGAAAAGAGTCTCAATTGGCGAGATAGAATTGGGTGATTTAAGACCTGGAGAATGGAGATATCTTACAGAAAAAGAATTGAAATTCCTGAATCAATTATAGGTGAGTTATTGATGAAAGACAATTTAAATAATGTAATTTCTATTGAAGATATATTAATAGATAAATTTGTACACTCAGGTTATGTATGCCTTGATGGAACTGTGGGCAATGGAAACGATACAATTAAATTAGCACAAAAAGTCGGAAAGAATGGCAAAGTTTACGGGTTTGATATCCAAGAAATTGCAATTGAAATCACAAAAGAGAAATTAGCTAAAGCTGATTTACTATTACAGACTATATTAATAAACGATAGTCATACAAATGTTGATAAATATATAAAGGAAACACTGGATTTTGCTATTTTCAATCTAGGGTATTTACCTGGGAGCCACAAAGAAATTACTACAACTGCTTCTACAACAATAGAAAGCATAGAAAAAACACTTGGGTTGTTAAAAGAAAATGGAATAATTTTAGTAATTTCTTACATTGGCCATTCAGGCGGTTTTGAAGAATATCAATCGGTGCAAAATTATCTGAGCACACTAGATCAAAAAAAATACAATATTTTTGAAGCTAGTTTTATCAATCAAATAAATAATCCACCGAGATTATTTTGCATTGAAAACAGAGGAGGAAAGTCATGACAAAAGTAAAAATAGTTGAGACAGCGTTTAGAGACGCGCATCAGTCTCTTATTGCAACTAGAATGAAGACAGAAGATATGTTGCCAATAGCTGACAAAATGGATAAAGCTGGTTATTATGCTTTAGAGGTATGGGGTGGTGCTACATTTGATACATGCCTAAGATATCTTAATGAAGATCCATGGGATAGGTTGAGAGCTCTAAGAAAAGCATTTAAGAACACAAAATTGCAAATGTTATTAAGAGGACAAAATTTACTTGGATATAAACACTATCCGGATGATGTTGTTGAAGAATTTGTTAGATTGTCAATTAAGAACGGAATAGACATAATAAGAATATTTGATGCTTTAAATGATTTAAGAAATCTAGAAACTTCTGTTAAAGCAACTAAGAAATATGGAGGACATGCACAAGGGGCAATTAGCTACACTGTAAGTCCAGTTCATAACATAGACTATTATGTCGAAGTTGCCAAGGGTATGGCTGAAATGGGAGTAGATTCAATATGTATTAAAGATATGTCAGGAATACTCTTACCATATACTGCATATGAACTAGTTAGTGAAATTAAGAAAGTCACGGATTTGCCACTTGAGATACATTCACATTTTACAAGTGGTATCGCTAATCAGACATATATGAAAGCGATTGAAGCAGGTGCAGACATAATAGATACTGCAATTTCACCATTAGGGAATGGAACAAGTCAACCAGCTACTGAACCAATGATAGCTTCCTTAGAAGGAAGTCCATATTACCCAGATATAGAGTTTGATGAAATTTTAGAGATTTCTGAGTACTTTAAAGTTTTACGTAACAAATATGAGAATGAAGGACTATTGGATAATAAAGTCTTGGCAGTAGACATCAACACTTTAAAATATCAAGTGCCTGGAGGAATGTTATCAAATCTTGTGTCTCAATTGAAAGCGCAAAACAAAGAAGATAAATATGAAGAGGTTTTAAAAGAAATTCCTAAAGTTAGAGAAGACTTGGGATTCCCACCATTAGTAACGCCAATGAGTCAAATGGTTGGTACTCAAGCACTATTTAATGTATTGACATCAGAAAGGTATAAAATGGTACCTAATGAAGTTAAAAATTATGTAAAAGGCTTATATGGTAGACCAGTTGTACCAATAAAAGACGAAATAAAGAAATTGATAATAGGCGAAGAGGAAGTATATGAAGGCAGACCAGCTGATTTATTAGAGCCAGAACTCAATAAATATCGCAATGAAATTAAGCAATATATTGAACAAGAGGAAGACGTGCTAAGTTATGCTCTATTTCCTCAAGTAGCGATGAATTTCTTTAAACAAAGGATGGCAGCAAAATATAAAATTGAAACTGATTTATTAAACGAAGAAGAAAAAACTTATCCGGTATAAAACAGAAAGGACATATTTATATGTCCTTTCTGTTTTATATTCAAATAAATTAAAGAATGTCTTCGAGAATTGAAGGATATCCTTCAACAAAATTAAATATTATAAAAATATGAAACAAAACTTGCAAAATTATATCTATTTTGATATTATTTTATTAATAGAATAGATAGTTGCAGAATATAAGTTTAGAATTATCCACAGAAATTAGATTTAATTTGATGAAGACAATGATTTATCAACAGAAAAAGAACATAGAAAAACAGGGGTTAAGCTTAACCCTTTAAAATCTGTATTCAGATGGTTTTAATTAAGCAATTAAAGATTTAATAGCAAGCGGATTGTCATAATTTTTAGTCTTAAATATAAGTATAAAAGCAATTAATTGAGAAATACATGCAAGTAAAATATCTGATTTTAAAGATACTGTATTTCTAACTCTTGATGATTTAATTTGAATGAAGTTTTTAATTTGGCAAATGGATCTTTCACAGATAG
>NZ_JCANTN010000037.1:0-15729 GCF_059568515.1 Soehngenia saccharolytica DSM 12858
ATAAGCTACTTATTATAGATGAAATAGGCTATTTACCAATTGACAAGCAGGGAGCTAATTTATTATTTCAATTAATTAACAAAAGGTATGAAAAAAATTCTACAATAATTACTACTAATCAACCATTTAGTAAATGGGGAGAAGTATTTTCAGACATAACACTGGCAAATGCTATCTTAGATAGGCTAATTCATCATTCAAGTATTATTAAGATTACAGGTCCATCTTATAGGCTGAAGGATAAAATTGACCTGGTAGAAACTAAAAAAAGTACCAATAATTAATTCTAACAATCATACATTTTGAGATTCTAAAAAACATGCATTTTGGGATTGACATTTACACCTTTCAATTCTACCCTTAGCCTGTGGTGAATGAGCCTTGATAATATTGATGCCTAATTCTTCCATAGCTCTACTAAATTGGGTTAAATTAACATTCTTTCCTGCAAGTTGATCCTCAATAGACAATTTGCCATCATTAGGCGATACAAAAATAGTATGACGATCACAATAAAGGCTTGTTGGAATGCCATAGGTTGTAACCATTTGTCTAACAATCTCGAAATAACCTTCCATACATTCATTAGGAGCAAAATAAAGAGCTAGAATTTCACTAGTAGCATCATCAATAGCACCATGAAGACTAAAAGTATCACCGCCAAAAATCCACTTATGTGGTGAAGCATCAATTTGAACCAGCATACCCTTTTGAGGTTTTCTTTTCCTGCGGTTATGAAGGTTACGTTTTCTATGCTTTTTAGGGCTTTTAATACCAGCATCAGTTAAAGTTCTATGCACAGTAGAATAACTAATATTTATACTCTCATGCTCCATAATTAGCTCTTGAAAATGACTAAAATTAGCTTCTTCATATTTTGTTTTTTTAAGTTCAACAATTAAAGATTTAATATCATCCGCAATAGCATGCTTAGGCTTTCTACCTCGATTTTTGTGTATAATGAACGCAGGCCCTTGTTCTACAACCCCTTTCTTTAACCTTAATACTTGTCGTTCACTTAGGTTTAAAAGCTCAGCAGCTTCACGAATAGTTAATACACCATCAATAGTTTGATTAATAACCCTAACTCTTGCTATTTCTTTTTGGGTCATATTAAAAATCTCCTTCTCATACTGACATTTTATCAGAATAAATTTAATATGACATTATCATAGAATATTTATATTTTTTTATTTTTGGTGTGTCAATAGTCAGTAAAAATGTCACCTAAAAGTATAAAGTCTTATTCAATGAAAATGTCACTAACATAATAGAACAACCGCATATATTCCACGGTCCTATTGACATGGGGCCCCTGATTCCTCTGGACACCCACTTATGACGGAAATATACCATAATTGGCGTCTTTCCGCCTCAAGATTTTACCAGAGGGGTCTACCCCATATCAATAGGCTTTCGCGGCATAAATGCTTAAATACTGGTGCTTCAAAATGAGTACAAGAAAACAAACTCTTGATAAAGAGCCTTAAAATGAGTATGATATTTTAAAGAGTGGAATCTCTTTATGCCCATGCCCTTGTGGAGTTGAACAGACCTTTTAAGATCTCATCGATCTCTGTATCTGGTTCATACAGACTGTTCCCGCCGTAGGGCATGGTTTTTTCGTTTAAAGCTATCCTCCAAGGATGATTTCTAGGTGGTTTAGCTTGGCCAATCTTTTCCTTAGGCTGATGAGAAATTGCCTTCTTAGGTCGTTCATCTAACTCTCTTGTATCATAAACCACATCTGAATACATAGCCTTAATACCAAATTTAGTGCTAGTTAGAACGGTTAATTTAGCCTTTGGTAATGCATTAGATACCTTATCGTTTATCATAAGCTGATAATATTTGCCATCATAAGAAAAAGCAGCATTTTCAATAATCATACGTTCCTTTTTAATACAAAGAATGTAATCAAGATTAATGCTTTCACCCAATGCTCTAAATGCAGGAGTAGCATCTTCAGGAGAAACACCAAATTTTTGATTGTACTTAATCATAAACTCAGATAAAAAAGAATTAGCTTGTTCAATAGTTGTGATACCATGTATTTTAAATTCAACAGGTAATCTACTTTGAAGAGTTCCCCATAGTCTTTCAATTCGTCCCTTAGCTTGTGGAGAATATGCCTTGATAAGGTTAATACCTAATTCATCCATAGCCCTACCAAATTGAGTTAAATTAACAGTTTTCCCATCTAACTGATCCTCAATAGATAACTTATCATAATTACGTGGTACGAATACTGGATGACGATCGCAATAAATACTAGTAGGAATACCATGGTTAGAAACTATTTGCCTAACTATCTCAAAATATCCTTCCATACACTCATTAGGAGTAAAATAAAGAGCTAGAATTTCACCAGTAGCATCATCAATAGCACCATGAAGATCAAAAGGGTCACTGCCAATAATCCACTTATGTGGTGAAGCATCAATTTGAACCAACATTCCTTTTTGAGGTTTTCTTTTTCTTCGGTGATGGGCTTTTCGTTTACGATGTTTCTTAGGGCTTTTAATACCGGCCTCAGTTAAAATTCTATGTACAGTTGGATAACTAACTGTTACATCTTCGTGTTCTTCAATTAATTCATGAAAATGATTAAAATTAGCCTCTTCGTACTTTGTTTGTTTAAGTTCAATAATTAAATCCTTAATATCATCCGTTGTAGCATGTTTTGGCTTCCTACCTCTATTTTTATGGATAATGAACGCAGGTCCTTCATCAACAACCCCTTTCTTTAACCTTAATACTTGACGTTCACTTAGGTCTAAAAGCTCAGCAGCTTCACGAATGGTCAATACTCCATCAATGGTTTGATTGATGACTCTAAGTCTAGATATTTCTTTTTGAGTCATATTAAATATCTCCTCTCTCATATATGACATTTTATCAGAATAAATTCAATATGACATTATCATAGAATAACTACAATTTTTTTATTTTTGGTGTTGACAAAGATAAATAATTTGTTAGAATATAATACAATATAGTTTTTAATACACGGCTTTGAAAAGAAGAGTAATAATGCAAATACTCTAACAGAGAATCCCGTTAGGTGGAAAGGGATAGAGGATAGCATTGTGAACATGGTCTTTGAGCCTAAATATCGAGGATTTTTCTTAGATATTTACGTAGAGTACACGTTATAGTACAAGAGTATTTATGGTTTTAATCCAGCGTACTCTGTAAGGTATAGATCGCGAGGTCTATATAAATTTAGGGTGGTACCACGAGCTTTCGTCCCTTTGCTATGCAAAGTGATTAAAGCTCTTTTTTTTATTTTATTCTGAGGGGGTGAGTTCTTGATAGAATTGATTGATGTAAGTAAAAACTTTGTTACGGATAATAATCTACATGTAAAAGCTATTAAAAACATAAATATGAAAGTTAGGAAAGGACAAATAGTTGGAATTATTGGGCATTCTGGGGCAGGTAAGAGTACGTTACTAAGATGTATAAATTTATTGGAAGTACCAACAAATGGAAGAGTGATAGTAAATGGCGATGATCTTACAACTTTGACTAAAAAAGAACTGATGCAAAAAAGAAAAAAGATGGGTATGATATTCCAGCATTTTAATTTAATGACTCAAAGAAATGTGTTAAAAAATGTGTTATATCCGCTTAAAGACTCAAAATCGAATAAAGAGAATAGAAAACAAAGAGCTCTAGAATTACTGAGAATGGTTGACTTAGAAGAAAAGGCTTATTCCTATCCCAATGAATTAAGTGGGGGACAAAAGCAAAGAGTTGCTATTGCACGAGCATTAGCAAATGATCCTGATATTCTACTTTGCGACGAGATCACATCTGCCCTTGATCCACAATCAACTAAGTCAATACTATCCTTGTTAAAGAAATTAAGAGATCAATTAGATTTAACTATAGTTTTAATAACGCATGAAATGGATTTGGTTAAGGAAATATGTGATTATGTTGTTGTTCTAGACAATGGAGAAATTGTTGAACAAAACAACATAATAGATATTTTTAAAAATCCAAAACATGAAAAGACAAAAGAACTAATAAATAGTACAACAAATTTCAATAAATTTGATGAACTATTAAAAGAAAACATGAATTTTTTTGGTGATTTAAACAATGCGAAAATTGCAAAAGTCAAGTATGTAGGTGAAACGGTAAAAGAAGCAATTTTATCTGAAACATCAAGGAAATATAACGTAGATATTTCAGTGCTATTTGGAAATTTAGATTTAATTAAAAATGTACCATTTGGCGAGCTGATCGTAAAATTTAATGGTACTAGCAATGATATAAACGAAGCCATTAAATATTTTATTAATAACAATATTGAGGTAGAAATTATTAAAGGAGAGTGTTAATTATGAAAAAAATTAGTTTGCTTTTAGTACTTATATTATCACTGGGAGTATTGACAGCGTGTGGCAATGAAGTATCCAATGTAGATTCGGATGAATTTACTGTTGTTAAAGTTGGTATAGTTGGAGAAGAATCTGTTATGTGGGGACCTATAAATGACATATTGGAAAAGGATAAAATTAGAGTGGAACTTGTTAAATTATCTGACTACAACTTGCCTAATCAAGCATTAGCAGATGGCGAAATAGATCTCAATGCCTTTCAACATAAAGCATTTTTAAATAGTGAGATCGAAGCGAAAGGTTATGATATTGTTGCAATTGGAGATACATTGATTGCTCCATTAAATATTTATTCAAAGAATATAAAAAGCTTAGATGAAATAAAAAAGAATGATAAAATCGCAATCCCAAATGATGTAACGAATGGAGGGAGAGCTTTAAAAGTGCTAGAGGAAGTTGGCTTGATAAAAGTTAAAGAAGAAGCATCATATACTCCGAGCATTGAAGATATAACAGAAAACAATTTGAATTTAGAAATCATACAAGTTGATGCAGCTCAGTTACCAGCATTATTGCCAGATGTTACTGCTGCTGTAATCAATGGTAATTATGCCCATGACTATGGACTAGATCCCGATAAGGACGCTATCTATGTTCAAACTATCGAAAGCATAAAAAAAGACAACCCATATATAAATTGTATAGTTGCCAGAACAGAAGATAAAGATAATTTGATATACCAAAAAATAATTCAGGCATATCAGACTGAAGAAGTAGCAAAAGTTGTAGAAGAATCATATGGTGATTTGTATTTGCCTGCATGGAATATTAAATAGATAGTAGGTGGATAAATATGGAGCTAATTTATAAATTATTCCCAAACGTTGTCGAAAAGAGCAACGAATTCATTCAAAGCATCTATCAAACTTTATATATGGTAGGAATTTCATTTTCAATCTCTTTTATTATTGGCTTAGCATTGGGCATTGTTTTAGTAGCAACAAGAAAAAATGGAATAATGCAAAATAGATTCATCTATTTTGCATTAGATAAAATAGTTAACATATTTAGGGTTGTTCCATTCATTATATTACTTGCAGCACTTATACCACTTACTCGTTTAATAGTCGGTAGTGCAATTGGCACTAAAGGCGCGATAGTGCCTTTAGTGTTTGGAACAGTGCCTTTTTTTGCAAGGCAAGTTGAAGCATCACTGCTTGAAATGGACAATGGAATCATCGAAGCTGCTCAATCTATGGGAAACACAGGCATAGAAATTATTTTCAGAGTATACCTTGTTGAGTGCATACCAAGCCTTGTAAGAGCAAGTACTATTACAATAATCAGTTTAGTCGGTCTTACTGCGATGGCAGGTGCTGTTGGAGCTGGAGGTCTTGGTGATTTCGCAATAAGGTATGGGCACATGAGAAATCAAATTGATGCAACTTATGCTACAATGATTGTAATGATTATGTTTGTAATATTAATACAGTGGATTGGGAATTACATTATTAAAAAAACAAGCCACTAATATAATCTTTAAAAACCATACCCAATCTTTTCATGCCCTGTTCAATTGTGGACCCATCATTTGATGAATAATTAAGTCTAATAAAATTTTGGTGCTCTGATGGGTTAGTATAAAAAATGGACCCCGGAACATATGATACCTTGTATTTTTGTGAGGATGTTTTTAACAATGTTTTTGTATCTATTTCTTTAGGAAGACCTAACCAAATAAATAGTCCACCTTCGGGCCGAATAAATTCTATATTATCAGGGAAAAACTGCTCTATACATTCAATCATTTTATTTAGCCTATTTAGATATAATGGGAAAATTTCATTCATGTGTGATTTATAAAATCCACTTTCTAGGAACTCTGAGCATATTCCTTGGGATAAAAGACTTGTATTTGTGTCTGCGCCGCTTTTAGCTAAAACTAATTTATTAATTATTTCTTTATTTGCAATGACTACACCAACTCTAAGTCCTGGTGCTAGTATCTTTGAAAAACTGCTTAGATAGATGACATTTTCATTTTTGTCATGAGATTTAATTGGCATTATATGTTCTCCAATAAATCTCAAGTCATAGTATGGATCGTCTTCTAAAACAATGGTTCCGTATTTATCAACTAATTTGCAAATAGCTTTTCTTTTATCGTTAGAAAGAGTAATACCCGTAGGATTTTGAAATGTTGGAATTATGTATAATAATTTTGGAGCATATTTTTTCAATTTAACTTCTAAATCGTTTGTATCAATTCCATCATTATCCATTTTAACAGGAATTACAGTTGCACCATATTTTTTAAATACCGGTAGAGCTGCGAAGAATGTTGGAGATTCGACTAGTACTTTGTCACCCTCTTGAAGAAGCACTTGTGATACAAGCTCTATCCCTTGAGTTGCTCCTGTAGTTATTAAAACATTATCTAAATTTGCATTTATATTTCTGCTCTTTGCAATATGTTCGATGAAATTTTTTCTCAAAGGCACATATCCTTCTTGAAGCCCATAAGATAGCATGCTTACAGGGTTTTCAACAAGAAGCTTTTTTGTAGCATTTATTATAAATTCTGTTGGATATGCTTCTTTTGAAGGGCTTCCTAAGCTAAATGAAATAATATCTCTGTCAGATGATAATTTCATGATTTCATTTAATGGATCTTCAGGTATTTTTTGGATTCTATCTGCAAATTTTACCACAATATCACCTCTATGTTAAATATACTTAATATTATATAAATTCTATATTTTAATACAAATCTTGTCAATCCTATTGGGGTTATGTATAAAAGCGCTAAAATTATTTTGTATTTACAATATTATGATGATTAAATGCTTTATTAATGGTAATATATAATTATAATATAATAAAAATATGGGGGACTAAATGAAAAACAAACAGATTCAGTCTAACTTATTATTGCTTGTAACAGCAGCAATTTGGGGATTAGCATTTGTTGCACAAAGGGTGGGAATGGATTACATTGGACCATTCACTTTCAATGCAGTAAGATTTCTATTAGGCAGTATTTCATTGATACCAGTAATAAGGATTTTTTATACCGATAAGAACGATAGAAAAATTGATAGGACAGTTTTAAAGTACGGGATTATTGCTGGCAGTGTTCTATTTGCTGGATCAAGTCTTCAACAAATTGGTTTGATTTATACTACAGCCGCAAAAGCAGGATTTATTACAAGCTTATACATAATTTTAGTTCCTATTATAAGCATTTTTATTGGACAAAAGACAAGTAAAAACATATGGATAGGAGCAGTTATTGCTGTTATTGGACTATACTTATTAAGCGTAAAAGAGGATTTATCAATTGGTTTTGGAGATTTACTACAATTAATTGGCGCATTTTTCTGGGCTACGCATATAATATTGATTGGAGAATTTTCAAGTAAAGTAAATCCATTGAGGCTATCTCAAATACAATTTGCAACATGTTCTTTATTTGCATTTATATCAGCACTGATATTTGAGAATATCGAGGTTACTTCGATAATAAAAGCTTATGCACCAATACTCTATGGTGGACTTCTATCTGTAGGCGTAGCATATACTCTGCAAGTTGTCGCTCAAAAAAATGCAAAAGCAGGACCAGCAGCAATTTCTATGAGCATGGAGGCTGTATTTGCAGCCATTGGGGGTATTTTATTTCTAAATGAAAGTTTAGATATAAGAGGTTATATTGGATGTGGATTGATGTTGATTGGGATGATTGTTTCTCAATTAGATGCATTCAAAACAAGTACAACACAATGAAATATAAAGTAATGCACGTTTGAACTTGACATACTATTTTATAGAAAGTAAGATATATTAAAGGAGGCGATGTTATGGAATTTAATCTAAGCAATATATTGTTAGCTGGGATTGGAAGTTTAGCCTTTACTTATGAAAAAGCTACTGAGATTATTGAAGAACTTGTTAAAAAAGGCGAGTTGACTGTGAAGCAAGGCAAGGAACTTAATGAAGAGCTAAAAAGAAAAATGGCAAAGAACTTTACTAAGGACAATTTATTGACAAAAGAAGATATTAAACAAATAATTGCCGAACTTGATTTAGCCACAAAAGAAGATATTGAAGAAATCAAAAGAAGACTTGAAAAGTTAGAAGACAAATAATAGAATACCCTGCGTTATGCAGGGTATTCTTCAAATGCAGGTGATAAAATGGATAACACAAAAACAACTTCAAGGCTTAGAGAAATTATTTCAGTTTTTGTCAAGCATGGTTTAAATAATGGAATTCAGGGCTTTACTGATCCATATGAGTTGAGAAAAGCATTTGAAGAACTAGGACCAACATTTGTAAAAATTGGTCAAATATTATCCACGCGACCAGATTTAATTCCTAGTATGTATATTGAAGAATTTAATAAGTTACAAGACAACGTAAAGCCTGAGGAGTTTAGTGAGTTAAGATCTTCCATTGAAGAAGAGCTTAATGTGAACTTGGAAGATATTTTCATTCAAATTTCTGAAATTCCTCTAGCTTCTGCATCAATGGCACAGGTACATCTGGCTTTACTTTTAACCGGAGAGGAAGTTGCTGTAAAAATTCAGAGGCCTGGTATTAAAGAAAAAATGCTTGGAGATATATATATTTTAAAGAAAATATCAAAATTTATAAGAAGAGTTATTCCTGAAGATTTGGTAGATATTGACAATGTAATTGATGAACTTGAAAAAAGTGCTATAAATGAGTTGAATTTTCTGATAGAAGCGGAAAATATGGAAAAATTTAGAAACTACAACAAAGATGTAAAATATATATATTGTCCTGAAGTTTACAAAGATTATTCAACTGAGAAAATATTGACAATGGGATATGTAAAAGGAATTAAAATATCAGATATAACTACTATAGATTTAGAAGGATACGACTTAAATGACATAGCAGTAAAGCTAGTACAAAATTATATGAAGCAAGTACTACAAGATGGATTTTTTCATGGAGATCCTCATCCTGGCAATTTAATGATATATAAAAACAAGATAGCATATCTTGACTTTGGAATAATGGGGGTTTTAAATAATAGCCTTCGAAGAAAATTCAATGCTCTGATAACAGCCATTGCGTTGAAAGATTTGGATAAAATGACAGATTCTGTTATAAGAATAGGTGATTTTAATCCTAATATAGACAGATTAATTTTAAAGAAAGATATTTCAGTTATATATGATAGGTATATTGAAAGCTCGCTTGAAGAAATAGAGCTATCTCAAATAATGGAAGAAATATTTAATGTAGCTAAGAAAAATCATATTAAAATGCCAAAAGATATGGTAGTATTATCCAAAAGTTTGTTGACTATTGAAGGACTTGTATCTATATTAGATCCTACTATAACAATGATGGATATTGTGATTCCTTACGTGCAATCTAGATTGATGGATAGTGATAATTTAAAGAAAGAATTTAAGGAAAATTTAATGGAAAGCTATTTTGCCTATAAAGCAGGTTTGAAGATACCTGTATCTTTACACAAACTAATTGAAAAGATAAATAATGATGACACTAAGCTAGGTTTAAATGTTAAAGATCTTGATGAAATAATGAGTGAAACAAATAGGATGGTGAATCGGGTTGTTTTCGCTATCATTGTTTCTGCCATAATACTTAGTTCTTCACTAATACTACATCGAAATATAGGACCTAAGATTATGGACATATCAATATTAGGATTAGGTGGCTATTTGTTTGCGGGTATTCTAGGATTTTGGCTTTTGATTTCTATTTTAAAATCTGGGAGAATGTGACAATGGAGAAGAAGAAAATAATATCTATTATATTTTTATCAATAACAGTTATAGCATGGGGAATATCTTTTTTGAGTATAAAAATATCCCTTACGGCTTTCCCGCCAGTTAGCTTGGCATTTTACAGGTTCTTGATTGCAGGAATCATTCAATTTGCAATTATGAAGAAGATTGGTATAAATGAAAAAATAGAAAAGAAAGATGTACCATTGCTGATCATAGCAGGGTTAGCAGGTATAACTATTTACTATATTTTAGAGAACAATGGTTTGATGAGGATAAGTGCAAATGATGCATCAATTATAGTTGCAATGTTGCCAGTTTTCACAGCTATAATAGAAAAATTTGTTCTAAAGAAAAGGATGAACTTGATTACCTTATCCGGAATAATATTATCCATAGTTGGCGTATATTTAGTAATTGGAGCGAAGCTAGAAGGGGGCAGCTTAATTGGCTATTTTTTAATGTTTCTATCTGCTATCTCTTTTGCGATTTATTTGGTAGTAACAAAGCCGCTATTTCAAAAATACTCTGATATAACAATTGCATTCTACCAAAGTATTATTGGATGTATAGGTTTTATTCCATTTCTATTTTTTGAGGATGTAAAATGGGAAATTATTGATTTAAATCTGTTGGCGAATTTTTTATTTTTAGCAGTTGTATGTTCTGCTTTAGCAAACTATATTTACTTATATGCTCTTAATAATACATCTGTCTCCGTATCTGCTATTTTTTTAAACTTAATTCCTGTAGTAACTTTTATCAGTAGTTATTTAATATATGGCGAAAAGTTAAGTGGCATTCAATTATTAGGAGCTTTAATTGTAATCGCATCTGTAACAATGGTAACAAATTCAGAATCTAGTTGACGTTAAAATAATTACTTACAAATGATTTTTTTCTTAAAGCCCAATTGTGAATTCTGTTTAAATTGCTAGTGACAATTTCTGACAGTGAACAGTATTTGTCCACAAAACATACAATATATGACTCTCTATACTTTGGGGCTTTTAACGTCAATGGCCACATGTGTTTTACTATTATATCTTTTTCTATATCGTTTAATTGAAAATTATTTTCAGCATTTTTTAAAGCTATATGTGGGTGTGCGAAGCCATGAAGTTTATCTAGTGGTTCGTGATCATGCCAATCATACAAGAAAAAATCATGTAAAAGACCAGCTCTGGCACATGAAATATAGTCTAGATTCAATTTTTTACTTATCAAGAAACTCTTATAGGAAACGTTTAAAGAATGATTGAATGTTGTTATATCACCATGTTGAATGTAATTGTTCATAGATTTTACTAAATGATGATCTACAATTTCACTAATTGAGTCAACATATTTAAAATAATCTTCATCAACATTGATTAATTTTAAAGCATTTATTAGATTCATATTAATTCTCCTCATGAATATTATGTTCAGTAATATTTTAATCTTATTGGCTAATAAATGCAATACTGCATATATTGAATCTAATAAATAATCTATGAACTCAAAAAGAACACTGCTTTTAGCAGTGTTCTTTTTTACTTAGCTCCCATACCACCATCAACTCTGTATATTCCACCTGTTAAAAATGAAGCTTTATCAGATGCTAAGAATACAATCATATTTGCAATATCTTCATTAGTAGCATATCGGCCAAGAGGTATATTTTTTTCGAATTCCTTCTTTGCCAATTCACCTTTGCCACCAGTAATTGCATCTTCTATTGATCTCATCATTCTATTATCAACAGGAGAAGGAGCAACAGCGTTAACTCTTATACCAAATTGAGCAACTTCTAGTGCTGCTGTTTTAGTTAACCCAACAACTGCATGCTTACTTGCTGTATATGCAGAAAGGCCAGGGGAACCCATTAAGCCAGCTACTGAAGCTGTGTTGACAATTACTCCTGACTTTCTAGGGATCATATGTTTAAGAACATATTTCATACCATTAAATATTCCTTCTACATTTATTCCAATGACTTTTCTAAAGTCTTCCAATGGTGTGTCAACAATTGGTGTGACTTTGCTTTCATAGCCAGCATTGTTTATTAGTATGTCTATCTGTCCAAAAGCCTCAATAGTTTTGTCAACATAATTTTTAACATCTTCTTCTTTTGAAACATCTGAAGGTACGGTTATGAAAGTTCCTTCTTTTAAATTTAAATCTTTTGCCAATTTGTCTAATTTTTCTTGGCTGGTTCCAACAAGAGTAAGTTTTGCGCCTTTTTCACTTAATTGTTTTACTACTGCACTACCAATTCCGCCACTAGCACCTGTAACTATAGCAACTTTACCATCAAACATATTTACACATCCATAGATATTTATTCAATTTTAATATACCCAAAAGAAACTGTGTTAAGCTTTTATCAAAAAATATAATGATTTTTGTCTTCCATATACCATATAACGTATTGATAAAATTTGCCAAATACGTTACTATTATAAATAAGTCAATAACATGCGAGGGATAGTATGAACTATAGAGAGATCTTCTTTAATTACTTTTTGTATTTTATTATTTACTCTATGCTTGGATGGGTAGCAGAGGTTTTATTTCATTTATATACTGAAAAAAAATTAATCAATCGCGGATTTTTAAATGGACCATGGTGCCCTATATATGGGACAGGTGCAATTAGTATGATAATCATACTAAATAGATTACCTCAAAATCCAATTTTGCTTTTCTTTGCTGGAGCAATATTGGCTTCATTAATTGAACTTATTACTGGAATGATTTTAGAAAAAGTATTCAGAAATAGATGGTGGGATTACAGCGATGATAGATTCAATATAAAAGGTTATATATCACTTAAGTTTTCAATACTTTGGGGGATTGCTACTATTATATTAATAGAGTTTATACAACCTATTATCGAATTACTTTTATCCAAATTTAGCTTACCATCATTGGTAGTAATTCACAATATAGTGCTAATTGCGTTTGTTGTAGATGTAACGTTAACTATTAGTTCTTTGATAGAATTAAAGAATATTCTTATCGAATTAAAAAAGATAGCTAGTGAATTAAATTTACAAAAGATCCAAGATGAATTGTTAAATAGCAGGATTTCTAATTTGGCTACACGTGTAAAAAACAGGCAAATATATCTTATGAAAATTTATCCTCAATTAACAAAAGATAAACTTGAAACGCTAATTGATCAAATTGTTGATATAAAGCAAAAAATATACGAAAAAATTGATGAACAAAAGAACAACCCTAAATAAAAAGGGTTGTTTTAAATTACTTACTTGCCTTTATTTTTTGCTATACCAGATTTCATCTGCTACACTCGCCCAATTATCAGCTATGCTAGAACACTTGTTAAATAGTTCTTCTGGCTTTTCTTTATCAATTGGTTGAGTAGAAACAGCACCGCTTTCATTAACAATTTCTACTATATAATTAGGATTGTCAAGAATAGGGCATGGTCTTAAATGATTTTCGTTGAATGGCTGTCTTTTTTGATAAGCTTTAAATATCTTACTATTTAGAGCTTCAATTAAAGATACATCTTTTATATTTGTATCTGAGTAATGAACAAAGGCACAAGGCTCTACATCTCCATGTGCATTAATATGAAAATATTGTCTTCCTCCTGCTATGCATCCATTTACATATTCACCATCATTCCAAAAATCCATCAAGAATATGGGCTTTTTATGTCTAAGAGAATGAACTTCACTATACATATAAGCCCTTTCATCCGGCCTCACACAAAGGTCTAAGTTGGCATCTTTGCCTATTGGCATATATGTGAATAACCATACGAAAAAAGCTCCTTTATCAACTAAAAAATCAATGAATTCCTCGGAAACAATGTCCTTATAATTATAATGGTGATAACACATTGATGTACCAAAGATAACTCCTGCTTCTCTCAAGTTGTCCATTCCTTGAAGTACCTTTTTGTAAGTACCATTTCCTCTTCTAAAGTCTGTTTCTTTTTCAAAACCTTCAATTGAAATACCTGGAGCAAAATTACCAACTTCGGATATTTTTTTAGCTATTTCCTTTGTGATTAATGTACCATTAGTAAAACAAGTAAAATAGCAATCTTGATGTTCCTCACATAATCTGAGGATTTCATCTATTTTAATGAAAGGTTCTCCTCCTGAAAACAAGTATACATAAATTCCCAGTTCTTTTCCTTCATTTATAATTCTATTCATGGTTTCATATTCAAGATCATCTTTTTGACTATAGCTTGCTGCCCAGCATCCAGTACATTTTAAATTACATCTAGAGGTTGGGTCCATTAATATAGACCATGGTATTGATATTTGAAGCTCTGATTTTTTTTCATTTCTCAATTGAGTCCCATATATGTTTGAATTAATTAAAAAATTATTGATAAATTTTTTTTGACAATTCAAATCAGTATGTTCAAAAAATCTATCTGTCAATTGTTTCCAATTACTTTCCTCATTGCTTAATTCATTTTTTAACGTGTATAAAACTTTTATATCTCTTGGATTTGTCAAGAATTTTTCGCTTAGATTCAATATCTTATAAATATTTTCTTTTGGGTTTTTGTCTATGTAATTTAGGACTTGATTTACAGCGATGTTTGATGCAAATTGTTTAAAAGAAGTCATTTTAACGCCTCCTGTATTAAATATCTTTAATTACTTATATACACATAATTATCATAATTTAATCATATTTATGTAAATATATACAAATAATAATGAAAAGAGCCTATGGCTCTTTTCATTATTCAATATCTACTTTTATTTTATTCTCTTTTATTTCTTCTTTAGGAACAGTTATTTTCAATACTCCATCTTCTAGTTTTGCTTTTAATCCTTCATTTTTAGCATCTGCTAAATAAATTGACCTAGCCATTGAACTGAAATATCTTTCTTTATGAATATAATTTTTGTCTTTTTCTTCTTTGCTTTCATCTTTTGTTACAGATATTTCTAATCTACCATCAACCATTTCAATATTTATGTCTTTCTTATCTACACCTGGTAATTCTGCTTCGATAAGATATTCATTCCCGTTATCAACAACATCTAGCTTAAAGGTGTCACTTTCAAGGCTTCTCTTAAATGGCCAATCACTTGTGAAGAAGTCATCTAACATATTGTAAAACTCATCAATCCCCGAACTTCTTGTCGCCAAATCTCTTCTTCTGTTGAAAGGAATTAAGCCTGCCATATTAACAACCCCCTTTATTTTTAATTAATTTATTTTTTGTTAGCACACTCACTTCCTGAGTGCTAATTAATATATATCACATAACAATAAACTTGTCAATATTTTTTGTAAAAAATTATAAATATTCTATGATAATGTCATATTAAATTTAATCTGATAAAATGTCAGTATGAGAGAGGAGATTTTTAATATGACCCAAAAGGAAATAACAAGACTTAGGGTTATTAACCAAACTATTGATGGAGTATTAACTATTCGTGAAGCTGCTGAACTTTTAAACCTAAGTGAACGCCAAGTATTAAGGTTAAAGAAAGGAGTTGTAGAACAAGGACCTGCGTTCATTATACACAAAAATCGAGGTAGAAAGCCTAAGCATGCTATTGCGGATGATATTAAATCTTTAATTGTTGAACTTAAAA
>NZ_JCANTN010000038.1:0-15592 GCF_059568515.1 Soehngenia saccharolytica DSM 12858
CTGTTGTTCCAAAGAAAAATTGTGGTCTGTATCCGTTGAAGAATGGTGTGTGTCTTCCGCCTTCTTCTTTGCTTAATACGTATACTTCTGCATCAAATTTCTTGTGGGGTTTTATTGTCTTTGGTTTTGCTAGTACTTGTCCTCTTTCGATTTCGTTCCTTTGTACTCCTCTTAATAGTACTCCTATGTTGTCTCCTGCTTGTGCTTCGTCTAGTAGTTTCTTGAACATTTCTAGCCCTGTTACTACTACTGTTCTTGATTCTTCTGTTAGTCCTACTATCTCTACGCTTTCTCCTACTTTGATTGTTCCTCTTTCTACTCTTCCTGTTGCTACTGTTCCTCTTCCTGTGATTGAGAATACGTCTTCTACTGGCATTAGGAATGGTTTGTCTATTTGTCTTTGTGGTTCTGGAATGTATTCGTCTACTGCTTCCATTAATTCTATTATCTTGTCTCCCCATTCTCCGTCTGGATCTTCTAGTGCTTTTAATGCTGATCCTACTATGATTGGTGTGTTGTCTCCATCAAATTCATATTCGTTTAGTAGTTCTCTTACTTCCATTTCTACTAGTTCTATTAGTTCAGGATCGTCTACCATGTCTGCTTTGTTTAAGAATACTATTATCTTTGGCACTCCTACTTGTCTTGATAGTAGTATGTGTTCTCTTGTTTGTGGCATTGGACCGTCTGCTGCTGATACTACTAGTATTGCTCCGTCCATTTGCGCTGCTCCTGTGATCATGTTCTTTACATAGTCAGCGTGTCCTGGGCAGTCTACGTGTGCGTAGTGTCTTTTTGGTGTTTCATATTCTACGTGTGATGTTGAGATTGTTATTCCTCTTTCTCTTTCTTCTGGTGCTTTGTCTATGTTGTCGTAGCTTACGAATTCACCTGAACCATATCTTTTATTTAATACTAATGTGATTGCTGCTGTTAGAGTTGTTTTGCCATGGTCTACGTGTCCTATTGTCCCTATGTTTACATGGGGTTTTGTTCTTTCAAATTTTTGTTTTGCCATTTTATTATTCCTCCTAATCCTAATATTATTTCTTTAGAATTTTTTCAGCTATGCTGTTAGGAACTGGTTCATAATGGTCAAATTGCATTACATAATTTCCTCTGCCTTGAGTGTTAGATCTCAAAACTGTTGCATATCCGAACATTTCTGATAGAGGTACGTATGCTCTGATTATTTGAGCTCCATTTACCAATTCCATGCCTTCTATTCTTCCTCTACGAGAGTTGATATCGCCGATTACATCTCCCATGTATTCTTCTGGCACGGTTACTTCAACTTTCATGATTGGTTCCAATAATACTGGGTCTGCTTTTCTCAATGCTTCTCTTACTCCCATAGAACCTGCGATTTTAAATGCCATTTCAGATGAGTCAACTTCATGATAAGATCCATCAAACAATGTCACTTTTACATCAAGTACTGGGTACCCACCTAAAATACCAGATTGAAGTGCTTCTTGAATTCCATTGTTTACGGCTCCAATATATTCTTTTGGTATTACGCCTCCGACAATAGCGTTTACAAATTCATATCCTTTTCCTGGCTCTTGTGGTTCTACTCTAAGTTTTACATGCCCATATTGTCCTCTACCACCTGATTGTCTGATGTATTTCCCTTCAGCTTCAGCCATTTTAGTGATGGATTCTTTGTATGCGACTTGTGGATTTCCAACATTTGCCTCAACTTTGAACTCTCTTAGCAGTCTGTCTACAATGATTTCAAGGTGAAGTTCTCCCATTCCAGCGATTATAGTCTGTCCAGTTTCTTCATCTGTATACGCTCTAAATGTAGGATCTTCTTCTGCTAGTTTTGCCAAAGCTTGTGACATTTTTTCTTGGCCTGCTTTTGTCTTTGGTTCAATTGCTACACGAATAACTGGTTCTGGGAATTCCATCTTCTCTAGTATGATAGGGTTAGTATCAACTGATAATGTATCTCCTGTTGTTGTGTCCTTTAAGCCAACTACAGCAGCAATGTCTCCTGCATGTATTTCTTCTATTTCTTCTCTCTTGTTGGCATGCATCATTAACAGACGGCCGACTCTTTCCCTTTTTCCTTTTGTAGTATTCATCACATAGCTTCCTGAGCTAAGTGTTCCAGAATACACTCTAACATAAGCCAATTTCCCAACAAATGGGTCTGATACTATTTTGAAAGCCAGTGCAGAGAAAGGTTCGTCATCAGAAGGATGTCTTACTTCCTCTTCTTGTGTTTGTGGGTTTATCCCGACAATTGAAGGTATGTCAACTGGAGAAGGTAAATAATCAATTACAGCATCGAGAAGTAGTTGGACCCCTTTGTTCTTGTAGGATGAGCCACATAAAACTGGAGTTGCCTTTACAGCAAGTGTCCCTTTTCTCAATGCAGCTTTAATTTCTTCAGCTGATATTTCTTCACCTTCTAAATATTTCATCATCAGTTCTTCGTCGTATTCAGAAACTGATTCCAATAGTTTTTCTCTATATTCATTTGCTAAATCTAGCATATCGGCTGGAATTTCAGTAGTTTCAATGTTTTGACCTAGGTCGTCGTGATAGACCTTAGCGTGCATTTCTATTAAGTCAATTATTCCAACAAAACTATCTTCTCTTCCGATAGGCAATTGAACAGGTACTGGGTTTGCACTTAATCTAGCCTTCATCATTTCTATTACTCTAAAAAAGTCTGCACCTACAATATCCATTTTATTTACGAAAGCTAATCTTGGTACTTTATACTTGTCAGCTTGTCTCCAAACTGTTTCTGATTGAGGCTCAACTCCGCCTTTTGCACAGAACAGAGCAACTGCTCCATCCAGTACTCTTAAAGATCTTTCAACCTCTACTGTGAAGTCTACGTGTCCTGGTGTATCAATAATATTAATTCTATGGTCTTTCCAGAATGCTGTAGTTGCAGCAGAAGTTATTGTGATACCTCTTTCTTGTTCTTGTTCCATCCAGTCCATTTGGGCTGCACCCTCGTGGGTTTCGCCTATTTTGTGGATTTTCCCTGTATAAAATAAAATTCTCTCTGTGGTGGTTGTCTTACCTGCATCAATATGCGCCATTATGCCGATATTTCTAGTTCTCTCTAGTGGTACTTGTCTTGGCACAATTTTTCCTCCTTACTTGCTTTAAAATTTAGGTCCCATCCACATAAATAACTATAAACTACCATCTATAGTGAGCAAAAGCTTTGTTTGCTTCAGCCATCTTATGTGTATCTTCTCTTTTCTTAACACTTGCTCCAACGCCATTTGATGCGTCTAAAATTTCTTTTGCAAGTCTTTCTACCATAGTTTTTTCGCCTCTAGCTCTAGAATAGTTTACTAACCATCTAAGTCCTAGAGTTTCTCTTCTGTCTGGTCTTACTTCAATAGGAACTTGATAGTTTGCACCACCAATTCTTCTTGCTTTGACCTCCAATACAGGCATGATGTTGTTCATTGCTCTGTAAAATACCTCTAATGGATCTTCATTTGTCTTTTCTTTAATGTAGTCGAAAGCACTGTATACAATGTTTTGTGCTATTCCCTTTTTGCCATCCAACATAACCGCATTTATTAGTTTTGTTACTAATACATCATCATATATTGGATCCGGCATAACCTCTCTCTTTGGAACTGGTCCTTTTCTTGGCACTTTTCTTCCCTCCTTAACCATGTAGTAGATTCATTGGTACTCGGCGTTAACCGTTGTGCCTTAAAATGCATCTATATATAAAGCATTTCAAGCACGTTATTTCTTAACTTTTGGCTTCTTTGCCCCGTACTTAGATCTGCCTTGCATTCTCTTATCTACACCTGCAGTATCTAATGTACCCCTTATAATGTGATATCTCACACCAGGTAGGTCCTTTACTCTTCCTCCTCTTATTAGAACAACACTATGCTCTTGCAAGTTATGTCCTATCCCAGGGATATAGGCTGCTACCTCGTAGCCGTTTGTTAGTCTTACCCTTGCTACCTTTCTCAAAGCTGAGTTAGGTTTTTTAGGAGTTACAGTTCTTACTGCTACACATACGCCTCTTTTTTGAGGAGAATTAGATTTTGTTTCCTTTTTCTTTAATGTGTTTAAATTAACTCCCAATGCAGGTGATTTTGATTTGTAAACTACCTTTTCCCTTTCTTTTCTTATGAGTTGGTTGATTGTTGGCATTAAAGCACCTCCTTTAATTTTTATTTAATAACGCAGCAGTAGCTGCATTAATATCAATACCACAAGCTTCTCCTAATTCCTTCATCTTCTCGACATATTCAATTTGAATATTTTTTTCTTTGCATAGATTTTCTATTTCGCGTTTAAGTTTCATATCAGCATCATTTGCCAAGAATACTAAATTTACTTCATCTTTGGAGATAGCTCTTTTTACTTGTTTTGTTCCTATGACTTTCTTTTCCGTCTTTAATTTTTGAAGCATAATGACCCTCCTTAAAACAGCACATAAGATTATGTAGTTTATACTACATAATCTTATGTCAAGTCCTTCTGCTATTTTGCTACCTTAAAATTTTAACATTTGCTGGTTATACTGTCAACATTATTTTATTCTACCAGGCTTTCTTCCATTTCTGTTGTATCTGCAAATATATCCTCTGTGGCCTTTTCCTCTTCTTCGATTAATTTGATGCCATTGTAGACTTTCATACCAGTTCCTGCTGGAATGAGTTTCCCAATGATTACATTTTCTTTTAATCCTATCAATTTGTCCTCTTTGCCTTTTGTTGCAGCTTCAGTTAAAACTCTTGTCGTCTCTTGGAAAGATGCTGCTGATAAGAATGAATCTGTTGCTAAAGAAGCTTTTGTGATTCCAAGTAGAGCTACTCTTCCGACAGCTTTCTCAAGTCCGCTTTCTTCAGCTATTCTATTTTTCTCTTCGAATTCATTTATGCTTACTAGACTTCCTGGAAGCATATCTGTGTCTCCAGAGCTTTCTATCTTTATCTTGGACAACATTTGTCTTACTATCATCTCAATGTGCTTGTCGTTGATGTCTACACCTTGAAGCCTGTATACTTTTTGAACTTCTTTGACTATATAGTTTTGAACTCCTTTGACACCTTTGATTTTCAAAATGTCATGTGGATTTACGCTTCCTTCAGTAATTTCGTCTCCTGCTTCTATCACATCGCCATTTCTAACTTTTACTCTTGCGCCGTTAGGAATTGTGTAGGTGACTTTTTCTCCACTTTCAGAAGTTATCGTAATTTCTTTCTTCTTCTTGCCTTCATTTATTGAGATAGTTCCGCCAATCTCTGAAATCATTGCAAGCCCTTTTGGTTTTCTAGCTTCAAACAATTCTTCAACCCTAGGAAGACCTTGAGTGATATCTTCTGCAGCTGCTACACCACCAGTGTGGAATGTTCTCATTGTAAGCTGTGTACCTGGCTCGCCTATTGATTGAGCGGCAATTATACCTACTGCTTCTCCAATGTTTACATCTTTCCCGGTAGCTAAATTCCTTCCATAGCAATGAGCGCAAACTCCATGTTTGGTCTTGCAACCAAGCACAGATCTTACTTTCACTTCTTTAATTCCTATGTTTTGAATAAGCTCCGCCTCATCTTCTGTGATCATGGTGTTGGCTTTTACTATTATTTCTCCATTTTCAGGATTTATTATATCTTCAAAAGCATAGCGGCCTTCTATTCTATCTTTTAGTTCTTCAATTACTTCTTTGCCATCCATAAATGCTTTCACTATCAAATATTGATCTGTTCCGCAATCTTCTTCTCTCACTATTATGTCTTGGCTTACATCTACAAGCCTTCTTGTCAAATAGCCTGAGTCAGCTGTTCTTAAAGCTGTATCTGCCAATCCTTTTCTAGATCCATGTGTCGAAATAAAGAATTCGAGTACTGATAGACCCTCTCTAAAGTTTGATTTAATAGGAACTTCAATAGTCCTACCGGAAGCACTCGCCATCAAACCTCTCATACCAGCTAATTGCCTTATTTGGTTTTTACTACCTCTAGCTCCTGATAGCGCCATGATGTAGATGTTATTCATAGGATCAAGGCTGTCCATAAGGGCGTCTGTTACTTCATCGGTAGTCTTATTCCAAATCTCAATTACTCTTTCATATCTTTCTTCATCAGATATCAAACCTCTTCGGTATGATCTTTCAAGCTTATCTACTTCCTCTTCAGCTTTTCTGATTAAAACATATTTTTCGTCTGGCACTATTACATCTCCCATTGATATTGTAATAGCTCCAATGGTTGAATATTTGTATCCCATTTCTTTTATGTGGTCTAGCATCTCTGCAGTTGCTGCATTGCCATGTTTTCTGAAGCACTTGTCAACTAAAATCCCCAGGAATTTCTTATCTACAACTCTATCTATTTCAAGAGAGTATTTATCCTTAGTTCTATCGACAAAGCCAAGGTCTTGTGGAATATTTTCATTGAAAATAAACCTACCAACTGTACTGTTGACTATCTTTCCTCTATCATCTTCACTTAATTTTACTCTTACATTTACTCTGGCATGTATCCCAATGTCTCCATTTTGATAAGCATGAAGCATTTCATCGAAGTCTTTGAAATACTTGCCTTCACCTTCTTCTCCATCTCTCTCGACTGTTAGGTAGTAACTTCCTAATACCATGTCTTGTGAAGGAGTAGTGATTGGCTTCCCATCTTTTGGCGCTAATATGTTGTTTGTTGAAAGCATCAAAAGTCTAGCTTCAGCTTGTGCCTCTTGTGATAAAGGAACGTGTATTGCCATTTGATCTCCATCGAAGTCAGCGTTGTAAGCTGTACAAACTAGTGGATGCAGTTTAATAGCTTTGCCTTCAACCAATACTGGCTCAAAAGCCTGTATTCCAAGTCTATGAAGCGTAGGAGCACGGTTTAATAGCACAGGATGATCTTTTATAACTTCTTCCAATACGTCCCATACTTGAGGTTTTACTCTTTCTACCATTCTCTTGGCTGATTTTATGTTGTGTGCTAGATTGTCTTCAACAAGTTTTTTCATTACAAATGGTTTGAATAATTCCAGAGCCATTGTCTTTGGAAGTCCGCATTGATAGAATTTAAGCTCAGGTCCTACTACTATAACAGATCTTCCTGAATAGTCTACCCTTTTGCCGAGTAGGTTTTGTCTAAATCTTCCTTGCTTACCCTTAAGCATATCAGATAGTGATTTTAATGGTCGATTTCCAGGACCTGTGACAGGTCTTCCTCTTCTGCCGTTGTCAATCAAAGCGTCTACCGCTTCTTGAAGCATTCTCTTTTCATTTCTTACAATTATGTCAGGCGCTCCTAAGTCAAGAAGTCTTTTTAATCTGTTGTTCCTATTTATAACTCTTCTATATAAGTCATTCAGATCTGAAGTTGCAAATCTGCCACCATCAAGTTGAACCATTGGCCTTAAATCAGGTGGTATGACTGGTATTACATCTAGTATCATCCATTCTGGTCTATTTCCAGATTGTCTGAATGATTCTACTACTTCAAGCCTTCTTGTTATTCTTATTCTCTTTTGGCCTGTTGCATCTTTAAGTTGAGATTTAAGCTCTTCAGATTCTTTGTCTAGATCAATTTTTTGAAGCAAATACTTTATTGCTTCTGCTCCCATTTGAGCTTTAAATTTATTTGGATAATTCTCCAAAAACTCTCTGTACTCGGCTTCAGTTAATAATTGTTTTTCGTATAAAGGTGTGTCCCCAGCTTCTAATACTATATAAGATGCAAAATAGAGCACTTTTTCTAAAGCTCTTGGGCTCATATCTAACATTAGTCCCATTCTGCTTGGTATCCCTTTGAAATACCAAATGTGTGAAACAGGAGCTGCTAATTCAATGTGTCCAAGTCTTTCTCTTCTTACTTTTGACTTCGTTACCTCTACTCCACATCTATCACAAATTACGCCTTTGTACCTTACTCTTTTGTATTTTCCACAATGGCATTCCCAGTCTTTGACTGGTCCAAATATTTTCTCGCAAAAGAGTCCTTCTTTTTCTGGTTTAAGAGTTCTATAGTTAATGGTTTCTGGCTTTTTTACTTCTCCTTTGGACCATTGCCTTATTTTTTCTGGCGATGCTAACCCAATTCTTATTGAATCAAATGTGTTTAATTCGTACAAGGAGCACTCTCTCCTTTCATAATATTAATATAATATTTTCTAAAAATCTTTATCCTCAAATTCATTAAAATCATCATCTTTTTCCTCTATTAAAAATCCTTCTGGCAACTCGTCTTTTGATTTATTTTGCAAAAGTTCGTCATCAGTTTCACTGTCCGTATCATATTCGTCTTCATCTATATCGTCCAAGATAATCTTTGAAGAGCCTTCATCAAAATCATATTCAGTGATATCATCGTCAATTGACTCTTTCAACTCAATTTCTCCAGAATCTTCTCCGATGATCTTTACATCTAAAGCTAAACTTTGCAATTCCTTTATTAAAACTTTGAATGATTCTGGTATGCCTGGTTCAGGTATGTTTTCACCTTTTACTATGGCTTCATATGTCTTTACTCTTCCCACTATGTCATCTGACTTAACTGTCAAAATTTCTTGTAGTGTGTGAGCAGCTCCATATGCTTCCAATGCCCAAACTTCCATCTCTCCAAATCTTTGTCCTCCAAACTGCGCTTTACCGCCTAGAGGTTGCTGTGTGACTAAAGAATATGGTCCTGTTGATCTAGCATGAATTTTGTCATCTACTAAGTGGTGGAGTTTTAGCATGTACATATATCCAACAGTTACAGGATTTGCAAACTTTTCTCCAGTTCTACCATCTCTTAGCTCTATTTTGCCGTTCTCTGGATAACCTGCAGTTCTCAACGCATCCATTATATCTTCTTCATTAGCGCCGTCAAAAACTGGGGTTGCTATATGCCAGCCCAGCTTCTTTGCAGCTAGTCCTAAATGCACTTCTAATACTTGTCCTAGATTCATTCTAGAAGGTACCCCTAATGGATTTAGCACTACATCGACTGGAGTTCCATCAGGCATATATGGCATGTCTTCTTTAGGGAGAATTCTAGATACAACACCTTTATTTCCATGTCTACCACACATTTTATCTCCGACATTTATCTTCCTTTTAGTTGCAATATAAACCCTCACCATTTCATTTACTCCAGGAGGCAATTCATCTCCGTTTTCCATAGTGTAGGTTTTTACGTCAACAACTATTCCACTTTCTCCATGGGGAACTCTAAGTGATGTATCTCTTACTTCACGAGCTTTTTCCCCGAATATTGCCCTTAAAAGTCTTTCTTCAGGTGTGAGCTCAGTTTCTCCCTTTGGAGTAACTTTACCAACTAATATGTCGCCAGATTTGACTTCTGCTCCTATCCTTATAATTCCTCTTTCATTCAAGTCTTTAAGCATGTCTTCGCCAACATTAGGGATGTCTCTTGTAAATTCTTCCGGGCCTAGTTTAGTATCTCTTGCTTCAGATTCATATTCTTCTATATGAACTGAGGTTAAGACATCTTCAATAACCAATCTCTCGTTTAATAGCACAGCGTCTTCATAGTTGTATCCTTCCCATGTCATGAATGCTATGAGGAGATTTTTACCTAATGCGATTTCTCCTTGGTCTGTACTTGGTCCATCTGCTATGATTTGCGATTCGCTAATCCTTTCTCCAAGTTCGACTATCGGTCTTTGATTTATAGTAGTTCCTTGATTTGATCTCTTGAATTTCAATAATCTGTATCTATCAATTTGTCCGTCTTTGTCTCTTCTGATTAAAATTTCATCTGCAGAAACTTTTTCAACGATTCCTGCATTTTTAGCTACAATTACGACTCCTGAATCTTTAGCTGCTTTGTATTCAATCCCTGTTCCTATTATTGGTGCTTCGGTTTTAAGCAAAGGAACAGCTTGACGTTGCATGTTTGAACCCATTAGAGCTCTATTTGCATCATCATTTTCCAAAAATGGTATCATGGCAGTTCCGACAGAGACTATTTGTCTAGGCGAGACATCCATATAATCTATCTCTTCTGGTCTAAATATATCTACAACACCCATTTTACCTCTGGCAACAATTCTATTGTTGATGAATCGGTTGTCTTCATCCAACGGTTCGTTGGATTGAGCAATTATCAGTTCGTCTTCTACATCAGCAGTTAAATAATGAATTTCTCCAGTAACCTGTCCATTTTCTACTTTCCTGTACGGAGCTTCGATAAAACCGTATTCATTGATTCTTGCATATGTCGTTAGCGAGGTTATAAGACCTATATTTGGTCCTTCTGGCGTTTCTATTGGGCACATTCTTCCATAGTGAGAGTTGTGAACGTCACGCACTTCAAATCCAGCTCTATCTCTACTTAGTCCACCAGGTCCTAATGCAGACATTCTTCTTTTATGAGTCAATTCAGCCAATGGGTTCGTTTGGTCCATAAATTGAGATAATTGGCTGCTCCCGAAGAATTCTTTTATAGCTGCAGTAACAGGTCTAACATTGATAAGTGCTTGAGGAGTGGCTACATCCATATCTTGAATTGTCATTCTCTCTCTTACTACTCTCTCCATACGAGCTAGACCAATTCTAAATTGATTTTGCAATAATTCTCCAACACTTCTCAATCTTCTGTTCCCTAAATGGTCAATGTCATCAGAATTACCTATGCCATAAAATAAATTGAATTCATAATTTATGCTTGCAATTATGTCGTCTACTAATATATGTTTAGGCGACAGTTCCTTGATTCTATCTTTTATGGCTTGTTTTAGCTCTTCCCCTTGGTAATTATCCACTAATTCTTTCATTAAAGGATAATAAACTTTCTCTTTTAATCCGAGTTCTTCTAATGAGAATGGCAAATCAAACGCTTCGCCACTTACGAAGTTATTGGACAATACCTTTATTGTTTTGCCATCATCCAACAAGATTTTGACTGAGTTTATGCCAGTATTTTCAATTTCAATTGCTTTTTGTCTGCTAATTATCTCATTTTTTTCAACTAGGATTTCACCTGTATTTGGGTCAATGATATCTTCAGCAGATTTTCTATCTGTTATTCTATTATATAAACTTAATTTTTTATTGAATTTATACCTTCCAACTTTTGCTAAGTCGTATCTGCGCGGATCAAAGAAAAGATTGTTTAATAAGGACTTAGCGCTGTCAAGAGTTGGTGGTTCACCAGGTCTTAACCTTTTGTAGATTTCTAATAGCGCTTCTTCTTCGTTGGTCGATATGTCCTTTTCGAGTGTTAGTAATAGCTGTTCTGTTTCTCCTAATAAATCTATGATTTCAGCATCAGAAGAAATCTTTAATGCCCTCAAAAGTGTTGTAACGGGCACCTTTCTAGTACGGTCAATTCTTACATGTATTACATTATTAGCATCAGTTTCGTATTCTAGCCAAGCTCCCCTGTTGGGAATAAGTGTTGATGAATAAACTTTTTCACCAGACTTATCGATGCTTTCCACGAAATATACTCCAGGAGATCTTACCAATTGACTGACTACTACTCTTTCCGCTCCATTGATGATAAATGTCCCTTTATCAGTCATTAGTGGGATATCTCCCATAAATACTTCCTGTTCTTTAACCTCTCCAGTTTCACGGTTAATCAATCTAACCTTTACTTTAAGTGCTGCAGAGTAATTTGCGTCCCTTTCCCTTGCTTCCATTTCATCATACTTAACTTCACTGTCAATGTAATAGTCAACAAATTCTAAGATTAAATTTCCAGTGAAGTCTTGAATTGGAGAGATGTCATCAAAAACCTCCCTTAAGCCTTCCTCAACAAACCACTTGTAGGAAGATTTTTGTACCTCAATTAAGTCGGGTAAGTCTAGCACTTCTTTTATCCTTGAATAGCTCATTCTTTCCCGCTTACCTAATGTTACAGGATGTACCATTAAATCTTCACCCCTCAATAAACTAAAATAACCAAAAGCCCGTGGCTTTTGGCGTTGAAAAATAAAAAACCAAAAACTACAAAAGGCGTGATAAATATATATCGCCTATTATAATCGTTATTATGCAATATATTATATTATCACACCTTTTTGTGTAAGTCAAATATTAATTTTTATTTTTATGTGCTTATTTTACTTCTACAGTTGCTCCAACTTCTTCTAATTTTGCTTTTATGCTTTCAGCTTCTTCTTTTGAAGCTCCTTCTTTAATTGGTTTTGGTGCTCCATCAACTAAATCTTTAGCTTCTTTTAAGCCTAAACCAGTTAATTCTCTAACTACTTTAATAACTTTAATTTTTTCTGCTCCTGCTGATTGAAGAATAACGTCGAATTCTGTTTTTTCTTCTTCAGCTGCTGGTGCTGCTGCTGTTGCTTGAGCTGCTACTGCAACTGCTGGTGCTGCTGCGCTAACTCCAAATTCTTCTTCTAATGCTTTTACTAATTCTGATAATTCTAATACTGTTAAATTCTTTACCTCTTCGATTAAATTCAATACTTTTTCACTTGCCATTTATATTTCCCTCCGTATTTTTTATTTTTTTTAAGCGGTTTTTTGTTCTGCTATTGCATTAAGCGCAATTGCCAATCCTCTTATTGTACCTTGTAATACATTTGCAAATCCTTGAATTGGACTGTTGAATCCTCCAAGTACTTGTGCTATCAAGACTTCTCTTGGTGGCAATTCCGCCAGACTCTTTACTCCGTTTTCGTCAATGATCTTGCCGTCTACGATACCAGCCTTGATTTTAAGCTTATCGTTAGTCTTTGCAAATTCTGTTGTAATTTTTGCTGCTGATACCGGATCATTTAAACTGAATGCTACTGCTGATGGTCCTTTTAAGTAATCCTCGAATTCCTCTAGTCCAAGATCTTTGAATGCGAAGCTCATCATAGTGTTTTTATAAACTTTATAATCAACCCCAGCTTCTCTGTATCTCTTTCTTAATTCAGTCAATTCAGCTACATTTAACCCTCTATAGTCAACTAAAACTAAGGACTGAGAAGAGCTGATTTTCTCTTTGATTTCTTCAACGATTTGTGATTTAGCTTGAAGAGTTTGTTCCTTCACTTGCTATCACCTCCAAAGTGTATAATAATAAAGGTCTCTTTCGCAGACTGTGAAGAGACCAAATTTTCATGGTTTAATTCCTCGGTAGGATATTAAGCATATAGCACCTACTGTCTGCGGTAGTGTTGAATTTTTAATTTTATTTAATCACCAAGTTTTGCTGGATTTATTTTCACTCCAGGTCCCATAGTGCTAGATACGACAACTGATTTTAGGTATTTCCCTTTAGCTGCTGCAGGTTTTGCTTTTATTAAAGCGTCTATTATTGCATTAAAGTTGTCTTTAAGCTTTTCTACGCCGAATGATTTCTTTCCAATTGGAACGTGTACTATACTTTCTTTGTCAACTCTGTACTCAACTTTACCTGCTTTGATATCTTTTACTGCTTTTTCAATATCAAATGTAACAGTACCTGATTTTGGGTTTGGCATAAGTCCTTTAGGTCCAAGGATTCTACCGATTCTTCCAACTACACCCATCATGTCTGGAGTAGCAACTACTACATCAAAATCAAACCAGTTTTCATTTTGAATCTTAGCAACTAATTCTTCTCCACCTACGTAATCTGCACCCGCTTCTTCAGCTTCTTTTAACTTATCGCCTTTAGCAATAACTAGAACTTTTCTAGTTTTTCCAGTTCCGTGTGGTAGTACAACTGCGCCTCTTACTTGTTGGTCAGCATGTCTTGGGTCTACACCCAATCTTACTGAGAGTTCTATTGTCTCATCAAAATTTGCTGTTGCAGTTTGAAGTACTAATTCTAATGCTTCATCTACATCATAAAGCTTTCCTTTTTCAATAAGCTTTACACTTTCTTGATATTTTTTACCTCTCTTTGGCATTCAAATTACCTCCTTGTGGTATTAACGGAAATTCCTCCCACTTATTTATTTCTCTACTTCAACTCCCATACTTCTTGCTGTCCCAGCAACCATGCTCATGGCAGCTTCTAGGCTTCCAGCATTTAAGTCTGGCATTTTCAATTCAGCTATTTCTTTAACTTTAGCTTGTGTAAGTTTCCCAACTTTTTTCTTGTTTGGTTCACTAGAACCAGATTCTATTCCAAGTGCTTTCTTAATAAGTACTGGCACTGGTGGTGTCTTAGTGATAAATGAGAATGATCTATCTTGATATACAGTCAATACTACTGGAATGATCATTCCTAGTTGGTCTTGTGTCCTTGCGTTGAATTCTTTTGTAAATTGCATAATATTAACTCCGTGTGGTCCCAAAGCTGTACCTACAGGTGGAGCCGGAGTAGCTTTACCAGCTGGTATCTGCAACTTTACCATAGCTATTACTTTCTTAGCCAAAATTTCCACCTCCTTATATGGCATTTGCCATTACATAAATATATTTATAAAGCAAAATTGCTTATAAATCAACTATATTTTTTCTATTTGATCTAACTCTAATTCAACTAGAGTCTCTCTTCCAAACATAGATACAAAAACTTTAACTTTTTGTTTTTCTAGGTTTATGCTATCTATATTTCCTACAAAATTTTCAAAAGGTCCTGAAATTATTTTAACCACTTCTCCAACTTTGAATTCAGATTCTATAATTTTGGCCTTTTTAGCAACTCCTAATGCTTTAACTTCTTCATCTGTCAATGGAATTGGCTTTGAGGAAGGTCCGACAAATCCAGTAACTCCTCTGGTATTCCTTACTAAGTACCATGATTCATCATTAATGATCATCTTTACAAGGACATAGCCTGGGAATTTTTTTCTTTCTTTGATAGTTTTTTTATCAGATTTGGTATCGGTATATTCTTCGGTAGGAACTACTACTTCAAATATGTCATCCCTCATTCCCCTGTTTTCAACCATTTTTTCCAAATTTGCTTTTACTTTATTTTCATGTCCAGAGTATGTATGCACCACATACCACTTCGCATTTTTTTCTCTTTCTTCCCTGCTTAAGTCCTTTTCCGACATTTCATAGGGACTCTTATGCCCCTTCCCTCCCTTGTACTACGAAATTATTAAGGATAGTGCTCCTCCTACTATAAGGTCAAGTATATATACTATTATTGCAACTAACACACTCATGAATAATACAACACTAGTGTAGTTAATTAATTCTTTTCTGCTAGGCCATACAACCTTTTTTAATTCTGCTTTTACACCTTTGAAATAAGAAGAGAGCTTCCCAGTTTTTTTAGTTTTCTCTGTTGGTTGTGCCATCTTTTCACATCCTTATGGAATATATTATTTTGTTTCTTTATGAACGGTATGTGTTTTGCAGAATTTGCAGTACTTTTTAAGTTCTATTCTCTCAGTTGTGTTCTTTTTGTTTTTCTTTGTTACATAATTTCTTTGTTTGCATTCTGTACATGCTAATGTTACTCTATCTCTCAACTACCACACCCCCTAAATCAAAGCTATCTATCTAAAAATAGACTATTGGGCACAATTACCCATTGTTAAGCTACTAATATAAACTATCATAAATCAATATTCATGTCAATAAAATTTTAAGGCATAGTTCACGTTTCATAAAAAAAGTAGGTCAAAAGACCTAACTTTTTTTATTCGTAAACCTTAGTTACAACTCCTGCTCCTACTGTCCTTCCGCCTTCTCTTATAGCGAATCTTTGTCCTTCTTCCATTGCTACTGGAG
>NZ_JCANTN010000039.1:0-14840 GCF_059568515.1 Soehngenia saccharolytica DSM 12858
ATCTTTTTAGGACAGCAGGTTATTCTTAATATGCAAGAAAATCCTGCATCTTAATTTTTATCTGTTCTTAGATTTTAGAGCCTGAGGTAAACTAGCCACCCGCTAG
Source organism: Soehngenia saccharolytica DSM 12858 (assembly GCF_059568515.1). Taxonomy (NCBI): domain Bacteria; kingdom Bacillati; phylum Bacillota; class Tissierellia; order Tissierellales; family Tissierellaceae; genus Soehngenia; species Soehngenia saccharolytica. The sequence goes on from NZ_JCANTN010000039.1 coordinate 107, forward strand.
GGCTTGCCCTTGATGGCGTGTAAAAACAATGCTACAATGCTGCGAACGAGACGGTGAAACTTTTCTGTTCTTGAGTTTTTTCGCCGTCGGTGTTAACTTAACAGCATTGTTTTGTAATGCAGTCAAGGGTGGCGACAACTACCATAAAAGTATAATTTTGCGATTTTCTAGGTTCTTATGAGCCTATTTTTTTTATCCTGTTTTTTCATAGGCTACTTTACACTATCTAATCATACTGTTTAAATACGCCAATCCTTTTCTAGTTAATACAGTGCCTTTCTTGCCTCTATTTTTAGTGATGTACCCGTATTCTTCTAAGTAATTAAGTTTTGTTCGTATTTTATTTTCTGTTACACTTAACCCAATTTCGTTTAAAGCTTTTGTTATTTTCTCTCTGCTCGCATTTAGATTGTTGTCTTCTAATCTTTTAATAATATTTAATATGCTTAACAGTTCTCCATTGAGTATTTTAAATTCATTTTCTGATTCATAATCAATTTCTTCTATCTCTTCCTCGAAAAATTTCTTATCTGGCAAATCCTCAAGTGTCAATGTATCGCTAGTCCTTACAGCTAGCATATACTTAATTGTTGATTCGAGTTCTCTTACATTTCCTAACCATTTATAATTTTCAAATTCATCAATTACTTCTTCAGAAATTTTGATTTTTTTTGATGTCTCTTTTGACATAAAATATTCAACTAAATCTTTTATATCTGATACTCTTTCTCTAAGAGGCGGCAAATTTATATAGCCAATTTTTAATCTGTAATAAAGATCAGATCTAAATTGTTTTTCTTTTACCATTTTTCTCAAATTTTTGTTTGTAGCTGCAATTACTCTAACATCAACTGACTTTATCGTCGTTCCTCCAACTGGCATTATTTCTTTCTCTTGCAATACTCTCAATAACTTTGTCTGTACTTTTAGTGAAATGTCTCCTATCTCATCTAAAAAAATTGTTCCTCCATCTGCTAATTCAAATAGGCCAATTTTACCACCTTTTTTTGCCCCAGTGAAAGCGCCTTCTTCGTAGCCAAATAGCTCGGATTCTATCAGTTCATCCGGAAGCGCGCTAAAATTCACCGCTAAAAATGGCCCATCTTTTCTATTTGATGTATTGTGGATTGCTGATGCAAACAGTTCTTTCCCTGTGCCGCTTTCTCCTTCTATCAGCACTGTTAATTCTGATTTTGAAAGTTTCAATGCGGTCAATTTAACTTCATTTATTTGAGGGCTTTTCCCAATTATGTCGTCAAAATCGTATTTCGCAAAATGCCCTTTTAAAAGCAAATCTTGGCTGAATTTGCTTTTAATATTTTCTTTCTTTTCTTTAGTAGTTGTAATGACAATATTGTCGCTGTTTGGTATCTTAAACTTAGAAGTCTTTATCATCAGCCCTGCTATTTCTATGTCTTTATTTTCATAAAAATCGGCACTCATAAAGTACTTTAAAACTTCTTTATCTACTAAGTTTTTTAAATTTCTATTTTCGATATTTCTTTTGTCAGGAGAAAGTAATTTCGTCATCTGTTCATTGGCGTATTTGATGTACCCATTTTCATCAATCACCAGTATTCCATTTACAAGACTATTTACAATGTTATTTAAATAGGTGTTTAAGGTGTTGATGTTGTTATTTACTAAAGAAATATTCTTTGATACATTTATGATCTTTTGCATATATCTCTTTGTGAAAAATCTCGTGTCTTTATTGTCGAAATTTAGTTTATCCATAATATTGTAAAGCGTATTGATGTCCATAATCCTAGGGCCTAAATCTATTACTTTTTCTACGCAGTCAGGCACTTTGTCAGATTCTCCTGGTGTTATGGCAATTTTTAATTTTTTATATCTTTCAATGCCTGGATAATATGGATAGTATTTTATATGGTTTAGCCCTAATTCCATAAGATCGTCAATTGAACTTTGCGCAGTTTCTTTTTCATCGTTAACCAGTAAAACTTCAGTTTTTGGAGGAATATTCGCAACCAGTTCAATATAATCAAAATTTATGCTTCTTTCACTTATTATATAATCGTTGCAATTTAAATTTATTCCTCTTTCTTTTAGTTCATTCACCAGATTTTCACTTGAATATATTATCAAATCCGCAGTTATTTCATCTGGGATATTTTCTTCACTCGCATAGCTTTTTATGCTTATATATTCAGGAATAAACTCTATAAGCTGGCTATAAAGATGATTCTTTGTGTTCGTAGATCCTGCAATTAAGACAATACTCTTTTGCATAATATCACCCGTTCATTCATAATTGTTTAATGCTTTAGCTTATGCTATAATTTATAATTATATCATTGGAGATGAAATTATGCGATTTAAGTTTCTTAAACAGCTGATACTCAAATTAGTTATATCAATAGCTTTAGTATATGTCTTAGATAATGTATTATTCTCTCAAATAAGCAGGTTTAATATTTTGATTGCTTTTTTGGGAAGCATTTTCCTACTTATAGGCTGGATTAATTACTTGTCTAAAGATGGTCTAAATATATCTAAATTGTTCCCAAATTCGTCCTTTATAAAATCAATATTTAAAAAGCCTAAAAACAAGGGTGTTTTAAATATGTACGAAGACGATGTAGTCGATTCCAATTCAGAGAAAAATACAGGTGAATCTATATTTAGTAATATCACTGTGGGGGTTATTCTAATAATTATTTCAAGTTTTATCTAATAATTATAGCGATAACTTTAGTCGCTCCCCATCTCTTGCTATGCTAACATTCATCTTTTCAAAAGAGAATTGCCCATCCGTTTTACAGTTATTTGCTTGACTTAAATCAAGCATAAAAACTGCTCCAGATCCCAATACCTCAAGTGTTCCATTATTTTTGTCATATATAAGGGCAGTGTCTTCTGATACTCCAAAACCAAGAAAAGTCTTATTCGACGGTTCCAAAACTGCTCTAGCAAGCCTTAGAATTCTAGCCCTCTTATCAAAATGTTGGTCTACTACTCCCAATTCAAAAAATCCTAAACCTTTTACAATTCTCATATAGTCGTCATTTTCTTCATCGTAATCATCATAGCCATATTTTATTCTGCCTTTTAATACATCAGCATTGTCGCCTGAACCTATCATTATTTCGCTCATGATTGCAGCTCCAGCGCTAGTGCCACCAATTACGCCTCCTGACTCGTAAATCTCTTTCATTTTCAAAAGAGCTTTTGTATCATCTCCATTTTTTCTAATAAAAGCTTTATGAGTATAGTATTGGTCACCACCTGTAAACCAGAATCCGTTTATGTCAATAAAAGCATCTACAATCTCGTCATCATCCCCAAGAGGTGGATCTCGCCAAAGGCCGCCTTCGTCGCCATAAATAGGAACTGTTATTATATCAGCCTCGTCTACTCCCAATTCTATCCAAATAGATTTCACATGCTCTATAGTTTCAATTGGTTCATTTCCGGATGCAGTTGGAACTATAGCTATTTTTTTACCTGATACATAAGAATTTTCTACAAAGTATTTATGGATTTTATATTCGCTTTCTTCTAAGTTTCCTCCTGCAATGACTAGTTTACCTTTCATTAATTTGTCTCCTTATCATAATGATTTCTATCCAATTCTTTTTGATAGTCTTCTATCTCTTTATCATTTGCCCAAATGAAATGACCCTTTTTAATTTCAACCCATTTAGGTTTGTCGACAGAATAATCGTGTATCTTAGGATCGTAAATCAATATTTTTTTGTTTTTTTCTAGGTCTGGATCTGGTATTGGGACAGCAGACAAAAGTGATTTTGTGTATGGATGAAGTGGGTTTTCAAACAATTCATCACTATCAGCCAATTCTACAATATGCCCTTTGTGTATAACTGCAATTCTATCAGATATAAACTTTACCACACTCAGATCATGAGCAATAAACAAATACGTCAAGTCTTTTTCCTCTTTTAATTTGTTGAGTAAATTAATTATCTGAGCCCTTATTGATACATCTAGAGCTGAAATAGGCTCATCTGCTATTATAAATTCTGGTTCCATGACCAATGCTCTTGCTATGCCTATTCTCTGCCTCTGCCCACCTGAAAATTCATGTGGAAATCTAGTTAAAAAGTCTTTTAATAGCCCTACTTCTTCCATAGCTTTTTCGACTTTTCTTTTTCTATCTTCTTCATCTTTATACAGTTTAAAGTTATACAGCCCTTCAGAGACAATGTAGTCTACTTTTGCTCTTTCATTAAGCGAAGCCATTGGGTCTTGAAAAATCATTTGCACGCTTTGTCTAAATGCCTTCATCTCATCTTTTTTCAATTTTTTGCTGATTAATTTATCTTTACAATATATTTCTCCTTCCGAAATAGGATGAATTTTCATGATGGCTCTGCCAATAGTTGTTTTTCCAGATCCGCTTTCTCCAACTAATGAAAAAGTTTCACCTTTGTATATGTCAAAACTAACATCTTCAACTGCTTTAAATTGTTTGCCATCAAGTTTAAATTTTACCGAAACATTTCTCAATGAAACTAAAACTTCTTTTTTCTCATTCTTTTTGTTGTCTTCTTTTTTCTGTTTCCCATTATGTTCTAATTTTTCAATAACTAGATTGTCATTGGCTTTTTCGTGCAATAACCATGTCTTTGCATAATGGGTTTCAGATACTTTAAAAAATGGCGGTTCATACATAGTGTCTATCTTAAGAGCATGTGGATTTCTAAGCGCAAACGCATCTCCTTTTATTTCTCTATACAAGTTTGGGGGAGTGCCTTTTATGTAAAATAGGTCTTCTCCTTTTAATCCTAGTTGAGGCAATGATAGTAAAAGCGCTTTTGTATATGGGTGTTTTGGATCTTTGAATATTTCGTTGCTAAGTCCATATTCAACTATTTGACCTGCATACATAACAGCTACTCTATCCGCAACATTTGCTACTACGCCCAAGTCATGCGTTATATATATAACCGTCATGTTAAGTTCTTTTTGTAGATCTTTTATGAGCTTTAAGATCTGTGCTTGTATAGTGACATCTAATGCTGTGGTTGGCTCATCGCAAATAAGTATCTCTGGTCTGCATGCTATTGCTGTTGCTATGACAACCCTTTGCCTCATACCACCAGAAAATTCATGAGGGTATTGCTTATATCTTTTTTCTGCGTCATCAATGCCAACCATTTTTAATATTTCAATAGCTTCTTTTTTTGCTTCATCTTTGGGAGTGTTTCTATGCCAAGTTATTACTTCTCTTATCTGCTCTCCAATAGTCTTTAATGGGTTTAGCGAGGTCATTGGATCTTGAAAGACCATTGCAATTTTCTTGCCTCTGATGGACAGCCACTCTTTTTCTGTTTTGAACTTAGCTAAATCTTTTCCATCATATATTAGTTCTCCTTCATCTATCCAGCCATTTTTGTCTAACATCCCAACAAAAGATTTTGTAAACACACTCTTTCCAGATCCGCTTTCACCAACTATTGCTAGTGTTTCTCCTTTATATAAATCTAGCGAGGAATTTCTCACAGCGGTTAAAATTTTCCCTCGAAGATTAAACTTAATAACTATATTTTTGGCTTCTAATATTTTATTATCCATACTTCCTCCTACACATGATTCTTAGGATCAGATGCATCAGCAAATTTATTCCCAACAATATAAAATGAAATTGTTATGATGCATAAGACTAATGTTGGATAGAGCATTTGATAAGGGTAGAGCATAAAATTAGCTCTTCCTTGATTTACCATATTGCCTAAAGTAACTGTATCAAGAGATAATCCGAGCCCAACAAATCCCAAGAAAACTTCTGAACCTATAGAATAAGGCACTGTCAATGCAGCCTCCATAATTATTAAACTTACTAAATGTGGGATAATATTTTTAGTTACAATCCTTTTTAATGGTGTCCCCAAGCACTGTGAAGCAATATTATATTCACTCTCTCTAAGAGAAAGCACTTTATTTCTCATAAATTTAGCCTCTACAATCCATCCACTCGATGCTAATGCGATTACTATAGTCGTAAAACTTGGTTCGAGTATATAAGACAATAATATTAGATAAACCGTCGAAGGTATATTCGTTATAATGTTGTAAAGTTCAATCATAAATGGGTCGATCTTTCTTACATACCCCCATATAGCTCCGACAATGCTACCAACTCCTACTTCTATCAGCGCAATTACTAGTGCTAATAGTAAAGAGTTTCTAGTCCCATACCATGTTCTTGCCCATATATCTCTTCCTAGGCCATCTGTTCCAAACCAATTTTCGCTGTTTGCATTCATATTCCATTTGTCCATATCTAAAGTTACCTGCTGAGGATCGACATTAGAAAAAACAGGATACAGAAAACTAAATACACTTAGTACAACAATTACTGCTACTAAGAATATACTAAGTTTGCTCTTGAAAAAAGTCCTAAATGTAGATCTCCAATATGAGTAATTAGAATAACCACTTTCTTCCGATAAATACTCATCCAATGGTATTTCATTGAATAAGTCATCAGTTAGTTCCACTCCGTTATAGTACATCTTATCCATCTCTTAATCCTCACTCTCTGTTAGCCTTATTCTAGGGTCTATAAACACAATCAATAAATCACCTAAAAATACACCCAAGACTGAAAGAACTGAATAAATCAAAACAAGTACTTGGACTAAGTTATTGTCCATCTGCTTTATTGAGTCTATCAACAGTCCTCCCATTCCAGGTATTGAGTATAAATTTTCTATGATTAGAGACCCAGAAATAATCAATAGCAAATCAGAAGGTATTCCAATAGCGATTGGAACAAACGCATTTCTAAGGACATGGTTTTTCATTACATAACTTTCTGACAAGCCTTTAGCTTGGGCAAACTTTATATAGTCTCTATTAGCTTCGTCCACCATAAATCTTCTTAACCATATTGCATACCACGCAATGCTTGACAATGACATAGAAATTGCAGGTAGTATCCACGATTCTGGTCTGTTCTTGTAAAAAAGCATCGGCAATCCTAATATTTTAGACACCCAGACTTGGAACAAGAACAAGTATATAAGGCTTGGCACAGCTCTTACAATTACTGAATAGAATGTCCCTAGATTGTCAATTAGCTTCCCTTTATAGCGGGCCATCAGTATACCCATTGGTATACCAAGGCCCATGCTAATGACTATACTTGCAAATCCAAACGCAGCAGAATATCCTATCTTTTCCTTTAGGATTGTTGTTATGCTCAATTTAGGGTAAACAGTTATGCTTCTGCCTAAATCTCCGTGAAATATATTTACTATGAAATTTTTAAACTGCGTCAGTGGTGGGTCCAATACTCCTATGCTCTTTAAATATGCATGCCTCATTTCTTCAGTCATAGTCAAATAATCGTCTCTCGTAAAATAACCAGAAGTAGGCATTAATCTCAGAAGCATGAATACAACAAATATGACTATCCATATTGTAATTAATGATTGAACCGATCTTTTGAAGATGTATTTTTTCATACCTAATTCCCTTCTTGGAATAATTTCTTAATCTCTTCTTCGTGCTGCGCTTTTAGTTGTTCATATTGTTCTTTTGTCACTGGCTCAGACTGGATTTTTGAACCTTTCACTTTGTATTTAGTCAATCCAAATTGTCCCTTTGGAGTTTGGAAAGGTACTTCTTTACTCATGTAGTAAGAACCTCCACCAGTCATATAAGGTATGATTATAACATTGTCCAACATGTATTTTTCAGCTTCTGAAAACAAAGTATATCTCTCTATTAAATCACTCTTTGAAGATGCTTCTTCAACCAGCTTGTCAAATTCTTCGACAGTGTACCCACCCTCATTTAAGCTTCCATCAGTTGTCAATCTCTCTAGATTAGCCGAAGGATCAGCAAATTTAAAGCTGTATGAGTCATCCACTAAATCAAAATTCATTGGGCTGAAGACTTCGTCTTGGAAACTAGTTGCAGCATATCCAACTATTACATTCACATTTTCTTCTCCTAAATTTTGTTTTAACATTTCTGCAATTAACAATGCTTTCTTGGTCTCTACTGGATCTGTTGTGGTAGCTAGAACTATGTCAACAGGCAATTTGCCATCTACATCAAATTTTGCAATTCTGTCCATATCAACAGACCCTGCATTTACTCCATTTATATTCCCATCCTCACTGCATAGTTCCGCAATAGCTTTTTCCATATATTCTTTTGCTAATTCCGGATCATAAGGATTGTTCTCTTTGAAAGGCTTCAAGTTTGGATAATCTGTATAGTCTAGTCCATTAGGGTCAAATACAGTATCTTCTGGTGTTATTGTATTTCTTATGAAAAACTCAGGTTGATTAGATTCATAAAGTGAAGATATTTTAACTCTATCTATGCCGTGCAGCAATGCTTTTCTAAAATTAAGATTATTGACAAATGTCTTATATTCTGGGTTTTTAGACTGGTAATTCATGGTAAACCAGAAAGTAACTGTGTTCTTTTCTTTTAAGTTTACATACTTTTCCCATTCAGTGCCCTTTAAAGCTTTCAACTGTTCTGCAGATACAGAGCAACTTGTGAGCTCTCCCCTTTGAAACATTTCCAGTCCAGTTATCTCATCCCCAACTTTTTGTAGGTTTATTTCTTTAACGGTTATATTGTCCTTATCCCAATAATTATCATTTTTAGTCAATACAATTAATTTATCTCTTTCCCAAGTAGATATGTAGTAGCCGCCATTATAAAGCAGAGTGTCTTTTGATGTAGCAAAGTCTTCGCCTACTTTATCAAGGAATTCTTTCTCTACTGGATAAAAAAGTTCCATGACTAAATATGATAGAAAGTACGGAGTGGATGTATTCAGAGTATATTCCACAGTATATTCATCCAATGCTTTTACTCCAACTGTTTCTTCAAATGAATTTTCTACTTGTTCTCTAGTCATCCCGATGTCAACGCCTTCATCAATATCAGCTAAATTGTAATAATAATCTGAAATACCTGCTATTACATTAGATATAATTTTGAAATTCTTTGCAGCATTCATCGGATCAGCTATATACCTAATTCCTTCAACAAAGTCATCTGCTGTAACTTTGTACTCTGTCTTTTGGCCATTGCTATCCACCCAATATACATCAGGTCTTAACTTAAATGTCCACACTGTATAGTCTTCATTGTTGGTCCAGCTTTCGGCTAATGATGGTACAACCGTGCCGTATTTATCGTTTTCCACAAGCCCATCGATAGTATTAGCAATTATTGTATAGCCTGTCACAGAAGATAAATCATAAGGATTTATTGTCTTATACTCACCTGAAAAAGTGCCATAGAATACATCCTCATAATCTCCCGAATTACTTTTTGAACATCCTGTTACAGTAAGCAAAAGCATAGTAAGTATGAGCAGCCATGAAACAGATTTTTTCATAAAGTCCCCTCCTAATCAATTTGCTGTTTAATATTGCAAAAATTGTGCCAACTTTAATGTGTGATGTTAACTAAGCTTAAAAATATAAAAAAGCTATTTGGTGGTTTATTGGTTGATTTCCAATAAAATATTCACCAAATAGCATGAATTCTTAATTATTGTACAAACTCTGCATCGTTTTAAAGGTTTCAACAGTTCTTTTTTCTTCCCCTAAATTGATGATTATATATTGATCATTTACTCTCATGTAAATAAATGGAGGTTTTTTAGAATCTAAATACAATTTGACTTTACCATATTCCTTTGTCTTGAAATAACCTTTGTTCTTTCCAGCAATGCTTGAGCCATTTGTTCTCATCTCTATTGTAGGCAAGTTATCTCTCAACTCCAGTTCTTGTATTTCTTCCCATTTATACAAATCTCCATACATGCCTTTAATCTCGACTCCTGTTTCATTTATCTCTATGTCAACAGGCTGTAAAGATCTAAACATCATAACTCCGACAAATATAAGTATTGGTATGGTTATGATCAAACTTATCAAAGCATTTTTATCCTTGGATTTAAAAATATTTTCTCGTTTATTATGATCGTATCTTTGTGCTTTTATTAAGAGCAAGATAGTTGATATTATAAAAACTGAAATAAAAATGGCATTAAGTTGTGATATGATCTTCGTGTTAAAATATGAAATAATACTCATTAATATAAATAAACTACCAATAAAATACATATAAATGCCCATTAATTTCCCTAATCCTTGAGTGTCTACATTCTTTTTCTTGTCTTTTGGCATCATATTGTATCCCGAAATCAAAAAGTACCATTTTAGTTTATGTACGGCAAAGCCTAAAAAAATAAATATTAAACCAATAACTGTTAATATCCACATATACATCACCTCTTCAGGTTTACTTACTATCATTATAGGCCTATTAGCAATTATTTTCAATTTAAAAAAGAATAGGCTAGCCTATTCTTCAAATAAATCTTTTGCTCTCTTTTTGAGTTCAGCTTGTTTTCTAAATATTTGACGAAAAATCACATCTCTTGTTGCTTCTTGAATTCCTATAAATTTAAAATCTGCATATATCTTGTTTTCAATTTTAATCGTTCTGATTATTTCTCCCTGTACTAAAGTATTCTCTTCGTCAAATTTTATTATAATAGCATTTACAAAATCAAAATCTATATTTTCATTGTCTTCTTCCTCTAAATAAAAGCTCAATGAGTCGCCACCAATCTTATTAATTGTCACAGTAGAACCAATGCTTTTACCTATAATAAGATTACCCTCAATTTCCCAAGACATGCTAAAGAAATTAGCTGATGGTTTTGGTGAGATATCAGATATATATATATTATTTCCATTCCAGTTAATGATCTTGGCATCATACTCATATACCATTCCCTTGCTTTGAGTATAGAAAACAGCCTCTGAAGCTTTTTCGATATTGCCACCATTCTCCTTTAAATCATTAATATTTACCTTGAATTCATATCCAATGTTTTTCTTGATTAAAATCCCCTGTAGGTTTTTAATCCCATTAAGCTGAGGAACAACTAATGTTCCCAAAAGTAATGGCTCTTCTAAAATTGTATTCTCCATTCTCTTGTTGTTTACTAATATGTTTATCATAAGTCTCGATAATTTAGGATCAAATTGTTTTCCAGCGTTTAATCTCACTTGGTTTATTACATTATCAATAGAACTTTCATCTCTATATGCTCTTTTAGATAGCATAGCATCTACAGCATCAGCTAAAAATATTATTCTGCTTTCAAGCAAAATATTATTTCCCTTAACTCCATTAGGGTATCCCAATCCATCAAATCTCTCATGATGTTGTAATACCACATTCTCAATTCCTGATATAGGATTATTTATATGAAGCATATCCTTTAGAATGCTGTATCCGTATTCACAATGTTTTTCTATTTCTTTCCTTTCTTCATCAGTTAAGGGTTCCTTTTTATTTAAAATTCTACTGTCTATAAATAATTTCCCGACATCATGTAACAACGCTGCCATATACAGCTTTTCAAGCCTTTCTTGTGGAAAACCTAGAGTCTGTCCCAATAGGTTTGATAAGTACGCAACGTTATAAGGATGAGATTTCATCAAAGGGTCTTTTTCATTTATTATCTCAAAGATAAGGTGGATGAAATTTTTAAAATATTCTTCTTCTAATGAACTTACATAGTGTATTGCGTATTTATCAGATATTCTTTCAACCAACAAAGAAAGTTTATCTTCTTGCAGCTTATTAACAAATATGTCCAGATCGCCATCTCCACCAGTAAAATGAAGAGTTCCTATTAACTTTTTGTTGTTATCCTTATTCATAAACAATGGGATGTATATCTCAGCCTCGGATACGTTTTCATCTTTTCCGATAAATAATACTTTTCTTTCTTTAAATAATTTCTTAATATGGTCATCTTCGATATTGTTGTCAAAATAATATATGTTATTCTTATTTAGATGAAACATGTCACTTTTATCGCCAATATTTTGAGTAATCCTAAAGCCAAAATCATTTTCATCATTAAAAACTATTATTTCCCAATCTTTAAATTCTAATATATCTTTTAAATCATTACATGCACGAATTAATTCTTTTCGATTATCTTTATTTAAAGCCTGTAAATCAATACTTTTAAGCATATACTCAACTCCCATGATTTATTAGATACACTTACAGTTATCTATTATATCGGTGGAAATTTCTAGAATTTAATAGTTTTAATCTTTTCTATACTCTAGTATATCACCCGGTTGACAATCCAAAACTTTGCAAATTGCATCTAATGTTTGAAATCTAATTGCTTTTGCTTTTCCATTTTTTAAAATTGAAATATTTGCCATAGTAATTCCAACCTTTTCAGATAGCTCGGTTACGCTCATTTTTCTCTTTGCTAGCATTACATCTAAATTTACTATAATTGCCATATTCACACCTCAAATTGTTAAATCATTTTCATTCTTAAGCTTTATTGCTTCTGCTAGTAACTTCTCTAATACTGCAGCAAATACTGATATTACTATACTTGCAAACATTATAATAAGTGGAAAGGCTAAAAGTCCTGGAGCATCATCCATTTCAGCTATCGGATATAAAAAAGGCAGAGCAATTGCATACAAAATAGAAATTCCAATGGCACAGTATTTTATTTTCGTCAGTGCGCTTAATGTGATATTGCCAAAAACATCTTTTTTGTCTATTTTATCTAATATTTTAAAGGCATTATAAAGAGCATATAGATACATAATTGCCGTTAAATACAATATTGCTATAACTATATTTGGCAAATATCCAATCATCAAAGGTACCCAAAATATGCAAAGAGCGACGACAGGCAACGCTATTAAAAATAAAGTAATTTTTAAGAAAAGCACATATTTATCTTTCATATCACACCTCTTTCTTATTAATTGTACATCAGTCTATATCGTATTTCAATATAATTTTATCGTAAAACTAAAGGACTAGTTTCCTAGTCCTTTAGTTTTATTTCCATGATTATGTCTTTTCCAGCTTTTACATTATCTTTATTCATAATCTTTAATTCTTTAACTTTGTCCATATTAGTTATCAAAACAGGTGTATGTGTTGATTTTCCCTTGGTTTGAATGATTTCTATGTTCATCTCCAAAAGCTTATCGCCTACGTTTACTCTATCTCCTGCTTTTACAAATGCTTTAAACCCTTCTCCTTTTAGCTCTACTGTATCTATACCTAAGTGAATCAAAATTTCCAATCCTTCATCTGTTTCAATGCCTATCGCATGTTTTGTTGGAAATACTTGAATAATTTTGCCTTTCGCTGGTGATAATACAATGTTTTCGTTAGGTTCTATAGCAACTCCGTCTCCGACCATCTTCTCTGAAAACACTGGATCCGCCAACTTTGTTAAGTCAATTATCTTGCCACTCATTGGAGCGTATATAGCTAAAGAGTTTTGCTTGTTAAAAATATTAAACATCTTCTGACCTTCCTTTTTGATAAAATCTTATTTGTTTTTTAATTTTCCTAATTCCTCCCACACAAATTGAACTTGAAGTCCAATAACTATCTGCAAAGTATAAGGACCTGTTACTTTTACTCCAGCGACATCTGCTTTCTTTATCTTTTCGATATCTACTTTATTCATGTCCTTTACTTCTATCCTCAATCGTGTAGTGCAATTTTCTATATTTACTACATTTTCATCTTCGCCCAAAGCAGTATATATTATTCTAGCCATTTTTGCAAATTTTTCATTATCACTTGAAGATTTCTCTTTGGAATCAAGTTTGTCATGATAATCACTGTAATTGTCTGTAAATTTCTCTGCCATTTCGGCATCATCAGTTGATGACTTTTCTTCTCTTCCTGGAGTTTGAATATTAAATCTCACTATTAAAAATCTAAAAATGAGGTAATATAGCAACCCAAAAATAAGTCCTTGGGCTAATAGCATATATGGCTGATTTGCCAGAGTAAGTCTTGAGCTCAATACAAAGTCAATTAGCCCTGCGCTAAACCCAAATCCTGCAGTCCAATGGAAAAACGCACTAATGGCTAATGAAATGCCTGTCAAAATTGCATGCACTACATATAGCGCTGGTGCAACAAACATAAATGAGAACTCTAAAGGTTCTGTAACTCCAGTCAAGAAAGATGCAAAGCCCGCTGCCATCACAAGTGATTTTATTTCCTTTTTTCTTCTATGCCAGAGCTTACTCGTTCCATGGCAAAGCTGATATGGTCAGTTAGAGCTATATGAATGTGATTATTTAATTTGCCAAATTCCATCTCTGATATATTGATTATTTTTTCGCAAATCAGGATTAATCTGTCATCTATATCATTGATTAAATTTAGGTATTCCTTCTTAGTGCTTTCATCAAAATTGAGGAATGACTTTTCAATCTCTTTGTCACTCAGAGTTATCAATTCATTTGCTTTTTTAGCAAAGCCTATGCCTTTACCGACGAGTACAATTTCTTGCATTTTCTCGACATCGATTGCAAGGATAACATTGTTATTTAATATTTTATTAATTTTATATTTCTTTTCCCCCACAATCCATCTCTCCTCGTATAATATGTTTAGAATCACTTTTTACTAAGTGTTCTAAGCATGTTTTTATATTTAAAATACAATTTTTAATTGAGATATCCTAATGCTATAATAAAACCAAGAATAGTTAGCGAAGGATAATTCTATCTCTCCTTGCAAAACCTAATGGTTATTGCCTCTAAAGCATGCTTCTTGACTTAGCTATCATAACCTTCCAACTCAGATGCTGCATCTCCTTGACTAGACCAACAGCAAGGTAATTTTCAAAGATGAATGCTAATAGTGCGAGGTTGAAGTTAGTAGCTAAGAT
>NZ_JCANTN010000040.1:0-14587 GCF_059568515.1 Soehngenia saccharolytica DSM 12858
GCATTAGGTGCTGTAATGAGAAAATTAGTAAATATTATATTCGCCGTCATGAGAGACAAAAAGCCTTTTGAGCTAAGAACCCCAGAAGAGCATGAGGAACTACTTCTTACTAGGTCTTCAGTAGCCTAATGATCTGTATTTAATGTTTAGTTTTCAAAGAACAATTTTAAATAACAGCTTCGTTTTTTAAACCAATAATCATTGGTTTATTAGGTGTGCATTTTTTTATTATTAATTTTTCAAAAAATATTTAATATTATTTTGCTAAAATCTATTGACTTTAATTAGCTGGTCTCTTTCAAATAACTATAGTATATCATTATTTATATAATTAGGTAAATAATATATCAATTGATTATATCAGGTAAAAATATTAGTTGATTTTTGAATTATTATGTGTTATCATTATTTTTGTGTTAATCATGCCGAAGTGATGGAATTGGCAGACGTACTGGACTCAAAATCCAGCGGTGGCAACACCGTGCGGGTTCGACTCCCGCCTTCGGCACCAAAAAACCCACTCTCATTTACCAATTATGGTTTATGACAGTGGGTTATTATTTATTTCATATTCCTATACTTTTCTACATTTTTCATATGCTCTTCGTACGTTTTTGCGAATACATGACCATTTTCACCCATTACATAGTAATAGTATTCATGTTCTTCAGGATAAAGCGCCGCCTTAATTGATTTTAATCCAGGTGAAGCAATTGGCCCTGGAGGAAGTCCCTTATTCAAATAGGTATTATATGGATTTGGCTCCAATAAATCATTTTTAGTTAGTACGCTTGTGTGTTCTTTGCCCTTACCTTTTCCATATATAACAGATGCATCGATTTGAAGAGGCATTCCTATCTTAATCCTATTGTATATGACACCACTTATCTTTGCCCTTTCTTCGTCATTATATGCTTCTCTCTCGATCAATGAAGCTATTGTCAATATCTCATGTTTAGTTTTATCAATTTTGATTCTTTGATCTTCCATTTCTTGTGTCCACTTGTCATTTAAAGTTCCTACCAGCAATGCTACAATGTCCTTTGCATTCTGATTTTTACTAAAAAAATAAGTGTCTGGGAAAAGATAGCCTTCTAAGCTAAAATACATATCTTTATTATCCACTTCTTTTGATATATTCTCGTCAAAATAGTTTTCAGTTGCGGTTATAAATTCATCTTTATCCACTAACCCATTATCTTCTAACTTTGTAGCAAATTGATATAAGGTAAAACCCTCTGGGAAAGTTACTTTAATAGTGTTACTTCCATTTCCCACAGTTAACACTTTATAAATGTCCTCAAATTCCATATTTTGAGTGATTTTGTACTCTCCGGTTTTTATATTTGTTCCAATTGATTTTCCTTTATAGTAGAAATAAGTTTTACTCCTAATTGCACCTACTTCATACAATTTATTAGCTATATCTTTTAAATTGTCTCCTTGCTCAACTTCAATTACTACTTCTTCCTTATTAATTGTATGAGACAAATATCTAGGCAAAACTACTAAACCAATTAATATAATAATCGCGACAATAATTAAAGCTATTATTTTTTTTCTCATATAGGTCCTCTTAATTAAATAATAATTCTAAAAAATCATCTGTACTTATATTCCCAAGATAATCCGAAATTTCAATTTCTGATATTGTTTTTGCAATTTTGCTTTTTTCGTATTGATTGTTCTTTAATAATTCTTCTAATTCCGAGACATCTTTTGTTGCAAAAAAATCGCCATATATTTTCACGTTTGTAATTATTCCAGATTTTATTTCTAGTCTAATGTCTATTGAACCTGATGGATATCTTTTATAATTCTTCCAATTAAAATCAGGCGACTGCCCATAATTCCATTCCCAAGTATTGTATTTATTTTTACATAATCTATCAATATTCTCAAGATGTTCATCTGATAATTTGTATTCTTCAAAAGGCTCATTTAGATAGTCAAATATATATTTGAGCAATATTTCTTTAAATTCCATAATATCAATATTTTTTTTCATATATGGTTTAATGTTTGTTACCCTTGATTTAACTGATTTAACACCTTTAGATTCTATTTTGTCTTGCTTTACATTTAGTGCTTGTGATAGCACACTTAAATCTGTATCATAAAGTATTGTCCCATGATTTAAGACTTTTCTTTTATGCAAAGATTGTGCAATTCCTGATATTTTCTTTCCTTCAACAGTCAAATCATTTCTTCCAGATAGTTCTGCGTTTATCCCAAATTTTTCTAAAGCTTTCACAATTGGAATATTTATAACAGAAAAATCTATTTTTTCTTTACCTTCCACGTTTTTTATTATTGAAAAATTCAAATTCCCAAAGTCATGGTACACTGCTCCTCCTCCTGTAACTCTCCTGACTACTTTAATATCTTTTTCTAAAACGAAATGTTGATTTATTTCTTCAATTGTATTTTGGTTTTTACCTACTATTATTGCAGGACTATTTATCCACAAAAAAACACATTCTTCATTCTCTGGCAAATTTTTGAATAAATATTCTTCAAACGCCAAATTATAATAAGGATTGTTTGATAAATTAGTTACAAATTTCATATTTCCTCCTCTATTTTCCTAATAATATATTTATTTCTAATAAAGCATTCTTTATTTCTGTTACTTTATTTTTTAGTATATCATAACTCTTTCTTAATATTTTATCATTTTTATTTTCTTCTATCAGAAGTTTTAAGTTCTTAATTTCATCTTCCAACAATTCAATTTCGTTCAAAATATCAAATCTTTCATTCAGTATATTTATATCCAAGTCACTAATTTGAGATGTAAAGCCGTCTTTTATTATAAAGCCATCTCCAAAATTTGGTATAATTGATTCAATCCCAAAATCGTATAGAAGCTCTCTTGATAAACTATTTGCAGCATCAACTTCTCCATGAACCACAAAAGCTTTTTTAGGTTTTTTTTCAAAATGAGATAACCATTCTCTTATATGGAGTATGTCTGCATGTGCGGAAAATCCTTGTAAGTTATATACTTCTAACCCTACTATTATCTCTTCACCTAATAGCTTAACTTTTTTCACCCCATCGAGTATTAATCTACCTAAAGTTCCTTCAGCTTGATACCCAACAAAAACTAAACTATTTTGAGGATTCCAAAGATTATGTTTTAGATGATGTCTAATTCTCCCTGCGTTTGCCATTCCACTGGCTGAAATAATGACCTTAGGATACTGAGCTTTATTTAAATTCATCGACTCTTCCTGGCTCTGTACATATCTTAAGTTATCAAACGCAAAAGGGTTGTCCCCTGATAAAATCAATTTCTTAGCATCTTCATCAAAGTATATAGCATTTTCCTGAAATATTCTCGTTGCCTCAATTGCCATTGGGCTGTCTATATATATTGGTATTTTTTTGTATTCTTCAGTATTTGTGTATTCATAGTACTTGTTCAATTCATAGATAAGTTCTTGAGTTCTGCCTACAGCAAAAGAAGGTATGAGAACAGTTCCTCCTCTTAATGCAGTTCTTTCAATTATATCGATCAATTTGTCCATACTGTCAGAATAGTTCTCATGTATTCTGTTTCCATAAGTTGACTCAATTATTAAATAATCAGCATCAGCAATATACTCCGGATTTCTTATTATTGGTCTCCCAGGCATGCCTAAATCTCCTGAATATACTATCTTTATGTTGTTGCCATCTTCATTTATCCATAGTTCAAGAATTGCAGAACCCAAGATATGTCCTGCATCCCTAAAGATCAATTTTATATCATCATTTAACTTTATCTCTTGATCATAATCATAAGTTTTAAAATAGGAGATAGAATGCTGCGCTTCTTGTATTGTATACAGTGGTTTCTTTAATTCTTCCCCGGCCCTTTTTCTTCTATTGTTTTCCCAAACGGCGTCAGATTCTTGAATATGCGCACTATCTTTAAGCATGATTTCACATAACTGCATTGTTGGTTTTGTAGATATTATCTTGCCTTTGAACCCTTCGTTTACAAGTTTTGGAATCCTGCCGCTATGGTCTATATGAGCATGTGTTAAAATTAGATAATCTATTTTTTGAGGATCATATGGAAATTGGGCGAAATTAAAATCCTCGATTTCTTTTTCTCCTTGAAACATGCCACAGTCCAGTAATAAATTATACTTTTTTGTAGATATGAGGATATTTGAACCAGTTACAAATTTTGTAGCTCCAAAAAATTTTATTTCCATAATCTCACCTCTGCTTAATTTTATTAATTTATACCCATAAAAATACTTCCTAAATATTGGTCATATCATACAGACCTTTTTAATTTAGGAAGTATAAAAATATTAGATTTACATGGAGCTAAAAATCTCTGTCCAGATTCTATCATACTCTTGCAGCATGTCAGATGGATCCTTAAAAATTTCTGTATTCTCTAGTTCACTAAAGTCAGGATATGCAACTTTGTTGTTCTTTAATTCATCGCTCAGCAACTCAATAGCCTTTGGCAATGGTGAAGAATAGCCAATATATTCTGCATTTTTTGCAGCTATATCTGGTCTTAGCATAAAATTGATAAACTCATGTGCTAATTCTACATTTTTAGCATCTTTTGGTATAACCATAGCATCAAACCACAAATTTGTTCCTTCTTCAGGAAGCACATATACTAAATTTGGATTTTCTCTCATCATAGCTACAGCGTCACCGGACCATACAACTCCTATAGCAGCTTCCTCACTAATAATTGAATCTTTTATTTCATCTCCTTGGTATGCATATACCAATGGTCTTTGCTTAATTAACTCATTTTTGGCTTCTTCTAGTTCGTCAATATTTCTTGTATTCATAGAATAATGGAGTTTTTTCAAGGCTACAGCTAAAGTATCTCTTTGGCTATTGAGCATGATTATCTCACCCTTAAATTCTTCATCCCATAAATCTGCCCACTTAGTCAACGGTCTATTAACTAAATTCTTGTTATATATTATCCCAACAGTGCCCCACATGTAAGGAACTGAATATTGGTTATCTGGATCATAATCTAAATTCATAAATCTTTCGTCTACATTCTCTATATTTTGTATTTTGTTAATGTCTATTTTTTGAATGAGATTCTCTTTAATCATTCTTTCAATCATATAGTCTGATGGGAAAATAACATCATAGCTACTTCCGCCTTGTTTGATTTTTACATATAAATCTTCATTGGTTGCAAAAGTATCATATACTACTTTAACATTGTATTCTTCCTCAAAAATGTCCAATACCTCTGGATCTATATAGTCACCCCAGTTGTATATGTTTATTGTAGGTCTATCATCAGAACAACCAGAAATTGTGAAGATTGAAAATACAATAAATAAAGATAATAAAATGCTTTTTGTAAATTTAGTTTTCAATTGTTTGTGCCTCCTCTTTATTACTTCTTTTATAAATTATTAATAATAATACCATAAGTGTTAAAAACATGAGTGTAGATAAAGCATTAATTACAGGATTAATCCCTCTTCTAGCCATGGAATATATCATTATGCTCAAATTCGAAACCCCTTTTCCTGCAGTGAAAAAACTAATTACAAAATCATCAATAGACAAAGTAAAAGCCAACAATGCTCCCGTCACAATCCCAGGCATTATCTGGGGAATTATTACTTTCCTTATTGCATAAAAAGGTGTAGCTCCAAGATCTAGTGCTGCTTCTGCAAGATGCTTATTCATTTGTTTTAATTTAGGCAATACAGATAATATTACGTAAGGAGTACAAAATGTTATATGAGCTAATATAATAGTAACTATGCCTAATTCCAGCTTTGCCATTTTGAACAATACCATGAATGATACAGCTGTTACTATATCAGGGTTTAATACTGGTAGATAGTTTAAATTTAATGCGAATTTTTTTGTAAAACCTCGCATATCATATATTCCAATAGCTGCAAAAGTTCCCATTATAGTAGAAAATAATGATGAAACAATTGCAATAATCAATGTATAATATAAAGATCTTAAGATCTCTTTATTGCTAAATAATTGTATATACCATTTTATGGTAAACCCGTCCCAATTTCCTCTAGATTTTGAATTGTTAAATGAGAAAACAATCAATACAACTATAGGGGTATATAAAAATATAAAAATCAGCGCTGTGTAAATCCTGCTTATATTCTTTCTCACCACAGTCCACCCCCGTCTCCTTCTTTTCCTTTGTCAAATTTAGATGTCAGTGCCATGGATATTAATATAAATACCATCAAAATTATGGACATTGCTGACCCAAAATGCCAATCCCCAGTATATCTAAATTGTTGCTCGATGAGATTACCTATTAAATAAGTTTTATTGCCTCCTAATAAACTCGATATAACAAATGTACTAACTGCTGGTATGAAAACCATAGTAATGCCTGAAATCACCCCAGGTAGACTCAGTGGAAAAGTGACTTTCATAAATGTTTTAAATTTATTAGCTCCTAAATCCCACGACGCTTCAATTAAGCTATTATCCATCTTAGTTAAAACAGAAAATATAGGTAGTACCATAAATGGTAAAAAATTATAAACCATACCCAATAGAACTGCTAAATCGTTATATAATAAATCTAGAGGTTTAAAACCTAATCTTGTTATAAAAAAATTAATAATGCCGTTTTTCCCCAATAGTGTAAGCCATGCATAAGTCCTAAGTAAAAAATTCATCCACATGGGAATAACAAATAACAGTATCAATACATTTCTGTACTGTATTTTTTCTTTGCTTATTATGTATGCAACTGGATATCCTAATAATAAACAAATAATAGTTGAAATCAATGCTAATTGGATTGACTTATTAAGGACCTCTAAATACATTGGCGTAAAGAATCTCTTAAAATTTTCTAAGCTAAAACTAAATGAAGAAATACTTTGGCTATCTCCAGTTGTAAAAGCAAAATAAACTACCATAAGCAACGGAATAGCTATAAAAATTGCCATCCAAACTAGATAAAAGTACCCATGCTTATTTAATTTCATTTATTTCTCCTTTCTCATGACATGTATATTATCTGGTACTATTCTCAAACCAACATAACTTCCAACATCTTTCATTAGAGTTGAATGTACTTTCCAAGTATAATCATCAGTTTGTACTTCCATCTCATAATGAACCCCTTTAAATAATACACTTTTAACTATACCCATTAATTGTGCTTTATCAGATTCAACAATTTCAACATCTTCAGGTCTTATTACAACATCAACTTCTTCTTCCTTATTGAATCCTCTGTCTACACATATAAAGTCCTTTCCCAAAAACCAAACTTTGAAATCTTGCTCCATTATTCCATCTAAAATATTACTTTCACCTATGAATTGTGCAACAAATCGATTTTGAGGTTCGTTGTAAATATCTATTGGTGTTCCTATCTGCTGTATTCTACCCTTATCCATGACCACAACAGTGTCTGACATCGTCAAAGCTTCTTCTTGATCATGAGTAACATAAACAAAAGTTATGCCTACACTTTGCTGCATTTTCTTTAATTCAACTTGCATTTCCTTTCTAAGCTTTAAATCCAATGCTCCTAATGGTTCATCTAAAAGCAGTACTTTTGGTTCATTAACTAAAGCCCTTGCAATAGCAATTCGCTGCTGTTGTCCTCCACTTAAAGATTCAATATTTCGCTTTTCAAAACCTGATAAATTCACAAGTTCTAGCATTCGCGTTACTTTTTGCTTAATTTCTTCATTGCTTTTCTTCTTTATCTTTAAACCAAATGCAATGTTTTCATATACATTTAAATGTGGAAATAATGCATATCTTTGAAAAACAGTATTTATTTGTCTTAAATATGGTGGTAAATCCGTAATGTCATTTCCTTCAAAAATTACTTTTCCTTCTGTAGGGGTTTCAAATCCTCCTATAATTCTCAATGTAGTTGTTTTACCACAGCCACTTGGCCCAAGAAGAGTCAAGAATTCATTTTGTCTTATATATAAATTTATATTATCTAATACCAAATCCTCTCCAAATTTCTTTGATAAATTAATTAAATCGATAGTATGAACTTTTGACATTTTTTCACCTCGCTAAAAATTAGGTGGAGTGCTAATCCACAAAAAAGAAGCACCAGTATTATATTCATTCGAAATATAATGATATCTATTCGCTTTATAGTAAAAGCTTTCGCCTTTTTTAACTTTGTATTTTTCATTACCTATATACAAAGTTATGTTTCCTTTTAAAACATATCCAAATTCTTCACCTTCATGAGGATAGTCCTCTTTAGTCTTTCCTCCTGGCAGCAAATCAACTTTAATTGGCTCCATTAAGTTCTTCTGCGAATTTGGAACTATCCAGCTTAATACATACCGTAGTTCATCATTTTCAGTCTCAAAAATATCTTCTTTATGAAAAACAATCTTCTCTTCTACTTCTTCACTGAAAAAATCTTTTAAATTAGTGCCTAAACATTCCAATATATCTATTAGTGTAGATATCGAAGGTGAAGTTAAATCTCTTTCTAACTGAGATATGAAGCC
Source organism: Soehngenia saccharolytica DSM 12858 (assembly GCF_059568515.1). Classification (NCBI taxonomy): domain Bacteria; kingdom Bacillati; phylum Bacillota; class Tissierellia; order Tissierellales; family Tissierellaceae; genus Soehngenia; species Soehngenia saccharolytica. The sequence goes on from NZ_JCANTN010000040.1 coordinate 8,487, forward strand.
CTTTGTAAGTTCACATCTGTCCGCAAGTTCTTCTTGTGTCAGATTATTCCTAACTCTAAGCTCTTTTATTTTTTCTCCAATATTCATGATTTCCTCCATTGTATATGCCATTAAACAAAAAGTTTATATTTACTAAACACGTACTAGTTTAGTATAAGTTACAACATCAATCATGTCAATATTTATATGAATTTTTGTTTTAAATTAAAATAAAACAGAACACCAAGGGGTTCTGTTCTATTTAATATAGTGTATTTTTTTATTCTCTAATGCCTCATCTATAAGAGATTCTATATCTAGACTTTTTTCAGCATCTAAAATATCTTTTAGTTTAGGTCTTGTCAACGGGTGCTTTGGCAAAAATACTGTACAGCAATCCTCATATGGCAGAATTGAAGTCTCATAAGTTTCAATTTCTACTGCCATTTTTACAATATCCGTTTTATCAAATCCTATGAGTGGCCTTAGGATTGTGGTATCTACAGCTTTCTCTATGACATTTATACTTTCAATAGTTTGACTTGCTACTTGCCCTAGATTTTCACCAGTAATTAAACAATCATACTCGTTATCTTGTGCAATTCTTTCTCCTATTCTCATCATGAATCTTCTTGAGAGAATAGTCATTTGATCTTCAGGACAATTTTCATTTATTGCCTTTTGTATGTTTAATAAATTGACGCTAAATACTCTGAGTGGGCCTGTATAAATAGATAATTCTTCTGCTAATTTAATAACTTTCTCTTCAGCTCTTTGAGAAGTAAAAGGGTATGAGTGAAAGTGAAGGCAATCAATCTCCACTCCTCGTTTTGCCATCATATACCCAGCAACAGGGCTGTCAATTCCTCCAGACAAAAGCAACAGACCTTTTCCATTAGTCCCAATAGGTAAACCTCCTCTGGATTTAAACTTTTCAATATAAATATAAGCATTCTCCTTTATATCTATATACACATTAATCATAGGTGAAACTACATCTACTTTAACATTATTAATATTATCTAATATTGCAGCTCCAACTATTCTTGAAATTTCAGGGGATATTAAAGGATATCTCTTATCGGATCTGGTTGTGTTGACTTTAAATGTCACAATGCCATTTTCATCTTTTACCTTCTCGTTTAACAAACAAATACTTGCTTTTTTTATGTCCTCAAGTTCAGTAGATGTTCTTATACAAGGACTTACATAAATTATCCCAAATATCTTGGTTAGTCTGTTTATTGCTATTTCCTCTTCATTTTCAACCCCTTCTATATAAATTTTACCTTGTTCTTTATATATTTTAAAATCGCCTAATCCTTTTAAAACTCTTTTTATATTATCTATTAGCTTGTTTTCAAAATATTTTCTATTCAAGCCTTTTAAAACAACTTCTCCCAAACTAATACTTATTACTCTATCCAACTTATCATCTCCTAATAATATTTCGTATATATCTAACGCAATTATTTATTTCTTCTAATACATATTCAATGTCATCATCAACATTTTCATAGGAAAAACAAAGTCTTATTGTTCCTTCTATTAGATTATCATCTAGCCCTATTGCTTTTAAAACATGACTCTTTTTATTTGATTTTGAAGAACACGCTGATCCAGTTGATACATATATATCTTTGTCTTCTAACATGTGAAGTAAAACCTCTCCTCTGACATCTTTAAAAGATACACTGAGTATATAGCTTGATCCTGTCTCGTCAAGTGGAGAATTTATTTTTATATCACTGATATTTTCTAAAAAATATTTTGCAAATTTAGTTTTAATAATCTCAACTTCAGATTTCTCTATAAATAAATTATTTCTTGCTATCTCTACTGCTTTACTAAATCCAGTGATTGCTGGGATATTTTCAGTACCAGATCTAAGCGATTTTTCCTGATTTCCACCAAAAATAATCGGCTCAATTCTCGCCTTTTCTCTTAAAAAAAGTCCACCTATCCCCTTAGGTCCATGGATTTTATGAGCGCTAAAAGAAAAACTGTCCATTCCCATTTCATTAACAGATATATTTAGTTTGCCAAATGATTGAACCCCGTCTACATGAAAATGAATGTTAGGATTTTTATATCTTATTATATGATTAATTTTCTTTATATCTTGTATAACACCTATCTCATTATTAATATGAATTATTGATACGAGTATGGTTTCCTCTTTAATACTTTCTTCAAGTTCTAATAGATCAATTCTTCCATATTCATCATTGGATAAATAAGTTACTTCATATCCCTTCTTCTCATATGCTTTTATGACATTTAGAACTGATGGATGCTCCAATTTTGAAGTGATTATATGTTTTCCGCTTCTTTTTTTTGCCTTTATTGCGCCCTGGAGAGCAATGTTATTGCTCTCAGTACCACCAGATGTAAAATAAATTTCAGTAGGCTTACAATGAAGAAAATCTGAAATCTCTTCTCTAGCGCTGTTTAATTTTTTCTCTGCACTTAATCCTAGTTTGTGCAATGAAGAGGGATTGCCAAATTCATATAACATACAATTGTTAATAGCTTCAATTACTTCTCTTCTAGGTTTTGTGGTTGAACAATTATCCAAATATATCATCTTTACACCTCTTATAATTAAATCATAACTATATTATACATTAGTACAAACTACATATAAACTATTTTATGTATTTGCTTGCTTAGATATTGTGTTTAGGAAAATACTGTGATACGATTTTGTTATTACAAAATGGAGGTTTACAAATGAAAAAAAAGATAGCGATTATTTTTACTGGTGGTACCATTGCAATGAAAATAGACCCCGATATTCATGCAGCAATCCCTGCATTAAATGCTGATGAAATCATAGGTACTATCAAGAATATAGAAGACATGGCAGAGATAGAAATCATCAATTTCTCAAATTTGCCAAGTCCACATATTGATCTTGATATTTTAATGGATCTTTTCTACTTAGTTAAATCTAAAACTGACGATGAAAACACAGATGCTGTAATAATAACACATGGGACTGATACTTTAGAGGAAACTGCGTATTTGCTAGATTTATTGTTGAATACAAAAAAACCAGTAATTATTGTTGGAGCTATGAGAAATTTTTCAGAATTAGGTTACGATGGTTCAAGCAATCTTTCTGCAGCCATTTGTACAGCACTTTCCCCTAACTCAATAGATAAAGGTGTTTTAGTTGTCATGAACAACGAAATAAATGCTGCAAGCGAAGTTACAAAAACCAATACACTTTCACTAGATACATTTAAATCACCTGAATTTGGACCTTTAGGAATAGTTGATAATGATGAAGCCCTTTATTATAGAAATATAATACAGAGACAACACATAGAAACTAATAAAATTGAGAAAAAAGTAGGTTTGTTAAAATGTTATGCAGGAATGGATGCAGGTATAATTGAATATTACATAAATAACAATTACAAAGGTCTTATAATCGAAGCATTGGGTAGAGGCAACGTACCCCCAAATCTTGTACCAGGTATAAAACGCGCTTTAGCCGATGGTATGGTTATTGGTTTAGTCTCCAGATGCAATACTGGAAGAGTACTTTACACATATGGGTATGAAGGAGGAGGAAAACATTTAAAAGATTTAGGTGTCATCTTTGGTGGAAATTTACCTGGACAAAAAGCCAGGATAAAACTATGTGTAATTCTTGGGTTTACAGAAGACAAAGAAGAAATAAGAAATCTATTTGAAGCAAATTTATAATGTTAATAATTGTTCTTTAGGTGAAAATTTATGAAAATAATAACAGAAAATATATCTTATCTAGAAAGCAATATTGATGAGTTTATAAATAATGATTTATCTTTCTTAGATATTGAAACTACGGGATTAAACAGCAAATATTCATATGTATATCTAATTGGTGTTATAAATTTTGATTCTAATACTAATAGTTACAAAATGATCCAATACTTTGCAGAAGACATAAATGAAGAGGCTTTAATTTTAAAAGCATTTATTGATGATTATAATCCGAATTCTATTGTCATGACTTACAATGGTGATACTTTTGATATTCCATTTTTAAAAAATAGAATGCAAAAGCATAATATTACATTCGAGTTTGTAAATACTAGAGACATCTATAAAGATATATTGAAAAACAAAATATACTTAGATTTAGATAATTATAAACTCAAAACTATTGAGAAATTCTTAGGCATTGAAAGGAATGATGTTTATACAGGTCTAGATTGCATTCAATTTTACAAAGATTATCTTAAAACCCAATCAGAAGATTTGTTATATAAAATTCTTAAACACAACTATGATGATATTTATTATTTGCCAAAAATCTTGAAAATATACGATATAATTAATAATTTAAAGAGTTTTAACGTAGATTTTGAGAAAATTAATTACATGTTTTTAATCGATCATATTTCAAACTATGAAAGTACGATAGCCGTTACAGGAAATTACAGTCCATTTCTTGATATAGAAATCAATCTTTATCTACCAAATGGCACCGTTTTATTGAGTAAAACTGGATCTTTTAATATTGATTTCTATGTTAATAAAGCACTAAACGAAAAAGATCAGTTAATAACTTTTGTATATGCAAGTGATATTCATCTAATAGCTCAAAGTGTTAACTCTTTTATGCCTTCACTAAATAGTATCATAGATGTTTGTATTGACAAGAATTTTGTACTTGATAATATTAAATTCATCCTAAAAAACATAGTCTGTTTTGCTATGGATCAGATAATAAGTAAAGAATAAAATAAAAAGAACTGTTTAAAAAACAGTTCTTTTTTTATGGTGGGCCTTCAGGGACTCGAACCCCGGACCTGCCGGTTATGAGCCGGACGCTCTAACCAACTGAGCTAAAGGCCCTCGCTAAATTTGGCAGGGGTGGCAGGATTTGAACCCACGACATTCGGTTTTGGAGACCGACGTTCTGCCGCTGAACTACACCCCTAGCTAAATAAAAAATGGTGCCCAGAGCCGGAATCGAACCAGCGACACGTGGATTTTCAGTCCACTGCTCTACCGACTGAGCTATCTGGGCAAAAAGCAGATATGTAATTGGTGGGCCTTCAGGGACTCGAACCCCGGACCTGCCGGTTATGAGCCGGACGCTCTAACCAACTGAGCTAAAGGCCCTTAAAGAATGTGGCGGAGAAGGAGGGATTTGAACCCTCGCGCCCCTTATCGGGACCTACTCCCTTAGCAGGGGAGCCTCTTCAGCCACTTGAGTACTTCTCCTTTTGGCGGAGAGAGTGGGATTCGAACCCACGTGGGCCGCAAAGCCCAAACGGTTTTCAAGACCGCCCCGTTATGACCACTTCGGTACCTCTCCATGGTGATCCATCCGCGACTCGAACGCGGGACACCCTGATTAAAAGTCAGGTGCTCTGCCGACTGAGCTAATGGATCAAATTTAAAAAGTGGCTGGGGTGGCAGGACTCGAACCTGCGAAAATGCTAGAGTCAAAGTCTAGTGCCTTACCGGCTTGGCTACACCCCAACATAATGGTGCACCTAGGAGGATTCGAACCCCCGGCACACGGATTAGAAGTCCGTTGCTCTATCCTACTGAGCTATAGGTGCACGTTATTGATTCTATGGAGCGGGTGAAGGGAATCGAACCCTCGCAACCAGCTTGGAAGGCTGGGGCTCTACCACTGAGCTACACCCGCATATTAAGTAATTTACTTTTATTGGTGGAGGAGACTGGATTCGAACCAGTGAAAGCTGAGCTAACGGATTTACAGTCCGTCCCCTTTGGCCAACTCGGGAACTCCTCCTAAATCTTTGGAGCTGGCGAGAGGACTTGAACCCCCAACCTACTGATTACAAGTCAGTTGCTCTACCAATTGAGCTACGCCAGCGTGTTTTGGCGACCTGGAAGGGACTCGAACCCTCGACCTCCAGCGTGACAGGCTGGCATTCTAACCAGCTGAACTACCAGGCCACTGAATTTATTATGGTGGGCACAATAGGGCTCGAACCTATGACCCCCTGCTTGTAAGGCAGATGCTCTCCCAACTGAGCTATGCGCCCATAATCATTCTTTATATGAAATTTGGTGACCCTACCGGGATTCGAACCCGGGTTACCGCCGTGAAAGGGCGATGTCTTAACCGCTTGACCATAGGGCCA
>NZ_JCANTN010000041.1:0-14310 GCF_059568515.1 Soehngenia saccharolytica DSM 12858
ATGAGGAAATTGCATAATTAGCTTTTTTAATCAAGGTTAAAAAAGAGTATAAAGAATTAGCCCATTAATAAATGGGATTTTGAAATTATTATTAATATTTTCGACAGTAAAATCCTCAATTCTTAGTATATTTATGTAGTTTGTTAAGCTGCTTTACTTAAAGATTTCATTGTGTTTATTGCTATGGTACCTGATATTAGCGCTATGCAATTTAATATTGCGTGGACCTTGACTTTTTTAATACCTTTAGACCTTACATTATTGAGGTTTAGGTAGCATTTTAATCTACTAAAACACCTTTCTACGGAAGTTCTTTTATCATATTGCTTTTTCCAAGCATCTGTATATCGTAAAGGATAACCATAATACCTTGGATTTTCTTTATAGTTTACTTTAAGGGTATAGCCGTAATTAGAGCTTGAGCACCAGTTCATCCCGTGTGGACAATCACACTGTCCTAGGGCATGAGGGCATCTAAATTTTAAATAATTTCCATCTTTGCCCCAGTAAACTAGCTTGTAGCCTCCTGAACAAATAGGATTAAAATCTTCATCTAATCCTTCAGGTGGAGCATAGCTACCCCTTGGATTGTAAGCTATTATTGGAATGCCTTGATATTCGTTGATTATGGTCTTGTAGACATAATTAAGATCATAGGCAGAATCCATAGCATAATATTTAGGTTTAAAGGTATCTTTATAGTTTTCAAAGAATTGCTTTATCAAAGGCAAAGCCATGGTACCATCATAATTGCTAGCTGGGGAGATTAGCAGATCTAGTGGCAACTCACTTTTGGAATCACAAAGAATATGGAGTTTCCAACCAAACCATCGTATGTTGTTGCCATTGGTATCTTTTTTCATTCCCCAGTTTGGATTAGTACCGTCGTGAACAATGTCTTTCTTTGGCTTAGCAGCTTCAAAAGAATCCAATTTAGTTGAATCTATGGAGATATGCTCTCCGTCAATGATATCAAGTTCTTTAGCTTTAATAACTAAGTCATGAAAAATCTGTTCAAGAGATTCTGAGTTTGATAGTTTTTCAAGAAATCTACTAAAATTGGATTCAGATGGTACCTTACCAAGTACATCAAAACCACAGCAATATCGAAGTACAGGATTTTCTTTAAGCTTGACAACTAAATCCTTAATAGTATCAATTTTTTCAACCTGCATTGCGATTAATGAATAAATTAAAGCCTCAGGCTCATAACCTTTAGGCCCCTTGGAATTAGAAGGTTTCCTGAGTTCGTTAGCAAGTTTAGAGACATCAATATTAGATAAAATTAATTCTAATCTAGATTGTTGCTGAAATTTAATAATTTCTTCAAAGGAAAAAAAAGATGTTTGTCGAATATACATGTTAAGTGATTTCACCCCCATCGTTTTTTGTTTTGGTATCACTTAACATATTCGATATTAATGGGGTGAAATCCTTTTTTGTTATCGTAGAAATTAGTAAAATCAACGTTTTTAAATTATGAAATTTACTCAAATAATAAAAAAATAACACATATCTGAATATTTATATACCCAAATATGGTTTCCAACCATTTTTTTAAACCTATTTAGGGATTTATTGTACTGATCTTCAAATGTGTCCTTAGTTGGATGAGTCAATTTGCTATTAATATCATTAAAAATATTATCTGCTTCATTTTTCGTAATCTCTCCAAAATATACACATAAAGACAAAATATTATTATGTGTTAAGGTAATAAATTCGTCCAACCATTTAAATTCTGTATGATTATCTGATATTATTATTGGGATTTTAAATGCTTGGGCATATCCTGCACATTCACTTTCTCCTGGACCAATTACCTTTTTCTTATCTTCGATGATATCCCTAGCGAGTATATTTATAGATATGTCTTTCTTCCTATCTACAATCTTAAATATACTCCCTTCATTTTGAATTGCTTTGTTAATTGTATTGTAATATCTTCCTGCATTTTTATTTATTTCAATGTCATACACAAATTGAGGAATTATGATTTTTTTGAATAAAAGTTCTAAAATATTCAATCTATTAACACTGGCTAAATTTATCAATATATCAGCATCTGATATGGCTCCCGAATATCTCATATTAATATTCCTCTTCCTGGGGATACTCATAGCCAAATTGTTCAGGAGCCAGGCCGATAAATTCAAGGCTGGCTTTCATATTTTTGTAAGAGATATTTCCTCTTTCATAATTGCTTTTTATAAACTCAATATACTCTTTTGGAACATATGTTTCTTTTGATGGCGTTATCAATTCTATGCTGTAACCTTCTCTTATGGTTAAAGATTGGAGTTGCTTCTCATTTTCAAGTGAACATATATCTACTAGTTCATCATACTTATCAATAGAACATAAATTAAATTGGATAAGTCTTTTTAACATAGCCTTATAACTCACTTTAAAAAAATTGTGCATTCTAATTATGTGCCTTGGTAAAATGCTGTCTTTATCTTCGTTTACAATTTTATAAAATACTTCTTTTACATAATCTTCAGGCATTAAAAATTCGGAAGCAAATACATCTGCTTTTGCATCTTCTTCCTTATGCTTTTCGTCATCCAAAAGGATTTTTTCTTTTCTCAGTATGTCGGCATTATAAACAATATGATATAGTTCATGTGCACCAGTGTAGCGCTCATGTCCTAAAGTAAAATTGCTGTTTAAGAAGACAATAAACTGTTCATCAAAATAGGTACTAAACCCTGATAATTCATCTGTATCCAATGGTTTCCTTATGAGAAATGAAATCTCTGAAAGTATATCAAATATATCAGAAAGTCCTTTCCTCGAAAATTTTATTCTCACATCTTCTGCTAAATCTTTGATTTGCAGTCTGAAAGATTCTTCTGGGAGATTCAATTTATTCTTTGGCAATTTTAACACTCCTCCCATAGTGGATTTCTCTTTTGTGGTTTAAACTCTCCATTGTATATTTTCTTTTGGTAAATGAACATCTTTATCATATCCTGGAGTTTCTCAACTTCCTCAACGGTTTTTACGGAAAAATTATTCTTCCTGAATAGTGTAACTAAATCATCGTCTTCATCCTCTTCAAAAAGAATATTTATATCTATATTCAAAACTTTGCATATGGCATTTAACTCCACCGCCGATACCGTCCTGTTACCGTTTTCTATTTTGCTTAATGTTTCCCTGCTTATGATAATGCCATTTTCAGCTAGTTTTTCTACTGTCTCAATCTGGCTTAATCCACTTTTCTCTCTACTAACCTTTATTTTTAATCCAATAGGAATATCCTTCGTCATCTTTAATACCTCCTTTTGTAATATTATATTACACCTAACTTCTATTTGAGTCAATGCATTATATTTTTTGTAATATTTTATTACGTTTTTATAGGTTGTACTTCCTCTAATTAAATAAAATTTATCTCTGTTTTTTGATTCTTCATACCTTTGCCTGTAAAATATATCAAAATCTGTTCTACAGAATGGTTGATATCATAAATTTAGAAGTTTTTAAGCTTGAGCTGAATTACTCAAAGATATGTAATCGTATTATATGATGTAATGCTTCAAGAAAGTTAGATAAAATAAATAAATTATTAGCAAAGAATCCAATAATTAATTTTGTAAAAAAATACCCCATATTTATTGGGGTATTAGCATTTAAAAATGTTGAATAATTTTAATATAAAAGGAGTTTATTGCCTTATAAACTAACTGTCCCTGTTTAAAAATCCCCTTCCATTTCCCTCATCCCTCTCCAATCCACCTCAAACCCTCTCCATCACTAAATCTCAGACTCTTATTCTCCATCTTTTGTCTAAATATTCTTCCATTTCATTTTCACCTTTTTACCTCAAAAACTAATACACGCACGCACACGCAAAAAAAGCTTGATTTCATTTTCACCTATTTACCTCAAAAACCCCTTCTTTTGGAAGAACATTTAGACAAATTGGCTAAATGTTCTTCCCTGATAAAGAGAATAAAAATACGAGAAAAAGAACCTGAAAAGAGATCAGGAATAGAAGAAAAGGATGATAATAGCAGGAGTTAGAGCAGGAGAAGGATCAATGATCTTGGCACATAGTGCCAAGCTAAGAAGGGGAAAAAGAAAAGAGGAACAATTCCACGAAAGCCTAATTCAAGACTCTTAGAAGCCATTACAGCTCCTTAGAATCACACTTAAGGGAGGAGTCTTCCTCCCTTCTTTGACAGCCACGCTTCGACTGATCTCATCAGAGATTTCAGGCGGAGTGGGTGCTGTTAAAGGAGTATTGATAGCAGCTGTAAGTGTGTATTTTCCTGCTGCTAAATCCTGCTCTTATTCTGCTTTTAAGAGGCGGAAAAAGAGAATGAGAAGGCGGATCGGCGCATGGCGCCAGCCTGAGAATGGGAATAAGAAGGGGATGGATGAGTTGGAGGCGGGATGGGCAGCTGTGTTGCTGTTGTCTCCGTATCACAGAAATTTATGGGTCATAAATTTCTGTGTTGTCATAACTCTGAAAAAGAACATGAAAAAGGAGCAGGCGCTTATTTTGCGCTTACTCCTGATAGTTTTGGAAGAACATTTCCGCTGGCGAGGTTGATTCATTTAATTTTTGAATTCAAAATTTGATTTTTGAATATTTATCTTCCCTACTATTTCCCTTTATAATAATGTTTTGACTTTTCACACTCCTCAAGCACTTATACCTTCGTCAAAAATTTGAATAAAGTCTTGACGATTTTCCGTCTTTTTTCAATTCTAATTCTCAAATTCATCCAATTCAGATTCAAAACTTTATTAAAATTTGAATAAAGGTTGCTTAATTATGACAAGATTTGAAAACTTATCATTTCTATATTTCTCTTATTTTTCTCAATCTTATCTCTTTTCCCATCTTCTTTTCCTACTCTTCATTCACTCTTGTCAATCAGATCCTAAGGCTCCACAGTCGCCTACAAGGCTTGAAATTCCAATGTTAATGGATTTATTCCAATTCTTATTTTCCTCTTGTTTCTTCCTGTTTCCTTCTCTCTTTTTCAAGAAGAAGATGAAAAGAAGGCGGAGAAGGCGTGTGATGTTTTAGTGGGAAATATGGTGGAATCAAATGTTTATTACAATAGAGTCAAGACTTTATTAGGAAAACCAAATGTTTATTATATTAGGACATAGAAATATCACTCACGATTGTTGGAATATATAAACTGTGTATATAATAACACTTTAATAGCAAATTATTTGATATAATTAAAATTATAAATGACGAACAAACAAATATTAGCTTAAGTGTAAATCTCAATTATACTTATAGTTATTAAATAAAAGGTGGGAAGAACATGAAAAGATATACAAAGGAAAGTATATTATCGAAGGTTGAAATTGCTTCAAAAGATATGTCATTATTCTACAAACAGCCTTTTATTAACTATCGTGATAACACCATAGATACTGATGAACCCTGCACAGAAATGATTATTGAGTGGTTGCTCAGCCGTTTGGAGTTGTTAGAACAAATACAACAGATTACTCTCAAAAGTAATTATCTCACAAAGTCTCATGACGGAGTGCCACCTACTGAGGGATCTAATCGTGATGAAGAACTTATTGCTATGGCTCTGTTTAGACAAGGAGAGTTCAAATCAATAGGTCATATTGTAGACTACCAAACTCCTCTAAAAAACAAAAGTAGAGATAAGGCAGGGAAAATTGATCTCTTGACTTATGACGGAAATCAGATTAGGATCCTGGAACTGAAAGAACCCGACAGCAAGGAAACTATGCTTAGATGTGTGTTGGAAGGATATACCTATATGAAAACAGTAGATTCTAAAAAGTTAAAATCAGATTTTGGATTTTCTGAGTCAGCATTTATCTCTTCCCATCCACTTGTATTTGCCGGAGGTATGCAACATAAGGAAATCACAGAAAACAAGCCCAATTTGAATAGACTGATTGATGAACTTGGTACTACCCCATTTTTGATTAAGAAATTGGATGACAAATACATAATAATGGAGGATTAATATGGAAAAGTTTGATCGTGATGAGAGATTACTGGGAGGTATTTTTGGTATCATAGCTATAATTGCAGCATTTTCAGAGCTACTCTTAAGTGGATTGGATGCTGTATCATTTGCAGGAGCAGTAAAGGATATTGCAGGAACTCTGGTTGCGATAATCGTATTCTTCACTATAATGAAAAATTTGACTAAAGAAAATGATTTCAGAGGTTCCATAGAAGGAAAAATGAATGAAGTCATCAAGAAATATGAACCACTCGTAATGGAAGAAAAATCAAATACTGATGATAACATAAACAGGCAGAATAAGTTAATGAGGACCATATGTTACGGAATAGCTTCAAGTAGCAATGTGCTGTTTGGAGGAACTGCAGGATATGTTAGATTCTTAGAAATCGAATCAGATAATCCTGATAGAATGGAATTCTTGATTCGCAAGAAATTTTTTGGTGACAGCGAGTCAACTCCTTACAACCCAAGGGAGATTTCTGAAAGGATAGTTAATAATCTTAGAAATAGCTTTCCAAACTATACAATTTCGTATCGCAGAGAAGATGATGATAGATACAGAGTAATTGTTTCATTCAATGGAAATAGTATGACTAACAAAGAAGGCATTGAAACCATAATTGATATTATTGAAAAAGTCATTCTTCTTTATGTTATATTGGGGAGAAAATAATGAGAATAAAGATACATAGAGGCCAAGATCAGATTGGTGGTTCAATTATTGAGATATCAGACAATCAGACAAGCATAATCTTTGATGTAGGTCTGGAGCTTGACAATGATGAGCAGGACATACCACAGATCGAAGGGCTATTCATTGGTGAACCTAAATACAGTGCCGTTTTCATTTCACATTATCATGCAGATCATCTCGGGTTAGCACAGTATCTTCTTCCAAGTATAGACCTTTTTATGGGAGAGAAATCTTTTTTAGTTAATCGTTTTGTAAATGAGTATATGCATAAAGCTTCTGTGCCCAATCCAAGTGTGTTCACATCTGAAAGTACAGTAAATGTTGGAGATATTTCAATTACCCCATTACTATGTGATCATTCAGCATTTGATTCATATATGTTCCTTATAAAATGCGATGGCAAAACTGTACTTTATACTGGCGATTACAGAGCAAATGGCAGAAAAAGTTTCTCAGCTCTACTTAAGAGGCTTCCAGAAGTTGATGTTCTAATCACTGAAGGTACGACTCTAAGCCGTGAGTATACTCAAAATAAAAAAGAAGAAGACTTAGAAAGACTTGCTGTGGAGAATATTGGAAACAACTCCCCAATATTCTTTCTTCAGGCAGCAACAAATATTGATCGTATTGTTACTGCATATAAAGCCTCTCGAAAATCTGAGTTGCTATTCCTTGAAGATCTATACATGGCAGGAATTACATCTATTATTGGCGGCTCTATTCCTAATCCAAAAACATTTAAATATGTTAAAGTATTTATGACAGGAAACAGTGATGAAAGATACAACCAGCTGTTAGAATATGGTGATAAGCGAATAGGGCGCAAAGAGATCTCACAAAATCGTTTTGCTATGTGTGTACGCCCATCTATTAAGAACTACTTGAATAAGCTCTCTGAAGAAATATCTTTTGACAGTGGGGTCCTTTTTTACTCTATGTGGAGTGGATATAAGGAAAAGAAGGACATGATGAAATTTCTGGATTTTATGAAGAGTAAGGGTGTAAAAATCATTACTTTGCACACTAGTGGCCATGCTGATGCTGAGACTATTAAGAAACTTATAAATAAAACTTCGCCAAAATGGATACTCCCTGTCCATACTGAGAATGCCGCCTGGTTCAAAACTTTTAATATCAATGTACTCATTAATAGCGACTCTCTGAATATATAAATTTATTGCATTCAACTAATTCAAGGAATGAGAATTTAGACCAATTATCCCCTCATTTTCTGTTATCAATATATTCACTTTAGACGCCGATAACGCTCTTAGTATTAGCCGATTTTAATTCAACTAAATTCAATCTTCAACTATAGTTTACTATGTTTTATATAATAACATTGAATTTGATTAACTGTTTATAAATGAGTCGGTACTACTTTAATATCCTTCCAACATAAATGTGCCTCGCCTAATCCAATCAAATGCTTCTTGACTGTTGAAATCATCAACATTTAGTATTTCTTCTGCATACCTATCAATTATCCACTTATACTTTTCATAGATATCATCCGGCTCTTTAATATCGTCCTCCATGTCATACTCCTCTTCTGGTTCTATATCATCCCAATTTGCAGCAACCATCGAAGCATAGAGTAAACTAACTGATCCTTTTCCAATATGTTTAACAAGTGCATTAAACACCTCTTCTCTCATTGTTTCAGCCACATCAATTAAAGCTCGATCAAAATCTTCTGCTTCAATAAATTCTTTTACATCTCTATTACTATTTCCTTATTATTTATATCTAAAACTGAAATTTTACTTGTTCCACCTAAATTATCTTCTACTGATTTTGCCAGATCTTTTAATGCATTCTCAAATTCTACTACTCTAGTTTCGTCTACTAATTCAATACATAAGAAAGCATTAGTCGTATTTTCAGTAAGCATTGTTCTTATTGCTTCACGCCAGTTCTAGCATCTGCAAATTGCACCTTTATCATCTTTGTAGACTATTTCCCCTTCATATGGAGGCGAGTTCTCTTCGGTTCCCAATGGAATAAATTCCTCATTTCCAACAGCCTTAGTTAATCTTATATCACCAACAAATTTGTCTATATCTTCACCGCCACAAGGTAATGCATACCTTAATGAAATAGAGTTGTAAATATCCACAAGTGGATTAATAGTTCCTATATGATTGCCATTATGAACTCTCTTTAGTAATGCTTCTATGGATGACCTTGCACCTTTCTTTGTTTTAAATTTTTGGAATGCTTCTCTCCATACTTTTATTACTGAATTTTTACTAAATTCTGCATTCTGTAGATACTTTAATGCTTCCTTTTCTGCCTTTAAAATCATTTCTTCATATTGCTCTTTATCTTTTATGGAATTATCTATGCCATGACAAATTACAACTCCAATCTTTGCATTAGGGAATACTCCTAAAAAATCATCCTCAATAATAAATTTTTTCATTTGAATACCTCCTCAATATTATTTAAGATAGTTTTCATTTTTGCCTGATTTACTTATTTGTATAGTATAATGAATCAGTCATTTTTTATATTAGCGTCAATGATTATTCAATTGATATTAATTCCAAACCAATGATTCCGCCAACTATTAATACTATACGAACTATACGCATCATATCAATAGGTTCCTTAAACAAAATAATACCTAATAATACTGTACCAATTGTTCCTATTCCTGTCCAAATTGCATATGCAGTACCTATTGGGAAATTTTATAAAGACAATGATAAAAAATAAAAACTTGCAACCATTCCTATCAAAGTTAATATGCTGGATATTATTTTTGTAAATCCTTGTGAATACTTTAATCCCTCTGCCCACCATACTTCAAAAATTCCTGCTGCCACTAAGTAAAACCACTTCATAATTAGTCCCCCAAGGTAAGTATTTGCATTCACCATAATAATATCTCATAGCAATATTTCAAAATAAGTAAAATAAAAAGCCCAAAGAAATATTATGAAAATATCTCCCAGGCTTTTATCCTTCCGTGTACACAGTTAACTGTGCGTTTTCTCTCGGACCTGCCAAATATAAATTGCGGAACCCTAGAAAACTTAAATATATAATTTAATTATTATTTAAGTTGAAATTCACAAATTAAATTTAGCACATTATAAAAGTTAAGTCAATTATTTGTTTTTTCTTTAATAAATAATAATACTCTGTATTAGTTGATACTACCATATTGTTTATCAAAAATTATAAATTGCTTTTTTACAAATGAAATTTACCTACTTTTGCAAAATGGGTACTGTGCAATTTGCAAAAAGTTTCGCCCTTCTGGGATTTTACCGTCATTTTCTGCTATTTGCTGATTTACAGTATCCTCTGCTATTTTTCTAATATCTTCTTTATCATCAAAAACCCTCATTACTGCATCCTGAGGTAATTCAATGGTTTATAGCACTTGTTTTACAGTAAAACCCATCCCCTTTAATTTCTTCACAATTTGCAGTATACAATGTATCTCTGTTATTAACTCATCTTTTTTAGTTCTTCATACATATCAATTCCCATATGTCTTTCTCTCCTAAAAAATTTACATATCCTCTATGCAGCATTAAATATAACTGCACTTATTTCATAGATAACCCCTTGTCTATTGCTTCCTGAATTATATTGTGACAGCATTTCCCTAAGGGGTTATTCTTTTCACATTGGCTGTTTTTCATCGTCCCTGTGATTTCTATAATATCTTTAACTGTTTTTGCACCATGTTTTATTACGGCATCTATTACCTGTTCCTCTGTAACTTTGCTGCAGTAGCAGGCATATTTGGGATTAGCATCTTTTTTAAACCATGTTGGTACTTTTACTTGCTGCTTATCAAACTTAACGCCTGATTCTGGATTATAATAAACAACATTACATTCTTCATTTACACATATATAATAATCCATATCTCCGACCGATTCTGCAAGGGTATCAATCACCAAATGCTTTACTGTAATATTTTTTACTTTGATTCCAATTGTTTTACATACAGGACATGTATTGTCATTTTCTATTTTATGAGATGGCTCTTTTCCACCACAGCAGCAGGTATTTATTTTTTCATTTGTCATTTTTACTTCCCTCCGATATAAATTATAAAATACATCTTTTTCATTAAATCTACCCAAAAATTATATCATTATATCTGCAACATCTTCCATCCGCTGCCTATAAAATAGATTGAAAATGCTATAATAAATATGCCTAACAACAAAATAATCCAGCGATATACAGTATCACTTATCAGTTTCTTGCCTCTGGAAAATGCCGTGGAAATTGCTGAATACCATACAAAGTCCGATAAAATATGTCCTATAAAAAAGAACAAAACACCAATTAAACCTGAAGTATAAGACTGGCGTATTGATTCCATCCCTGTTGACGCCCACCAGAGAATGAAGTAAGGATTAGTAGCGCTTACAAGCGCTCCTGCCAATACAAGATTTCTCATCTCTGAACTATTCCCTGCTCTTTGGTTCTCCAGAGAAACTGACTTATTTATACCAGACTTTATCATTCCATACCCCATCCATGCAAGAAAAGCACCGCCAAATAATCCGATAAATCCTGCAACTGTCGGATTAGAGAAGAAATCTTTAAGTCCGAACGTCATGATGATAATTAATATAAGTTCCAGTATTCCATGCCCTAATACTGTCAAAGGGCCTGCTGTCCACCCCTTTTTAAGACTGTCATCAATCGTGACCCCCAGGCCCAGGCATCATTGCTCCTGAAAAGCCTATTAAAAAAGCACTAACAAAAATTCCCCACAAAACCATATTAATAAACCTCTCTTAATCAAAAGTAACTTTTTCACAGTGAGAGATATCCTTTTTTGCAAATATTTTCATTCCCCTCACTATCCCACATACTTTTACTTTATCATCTTCAACACATAATTAACTTCATCCACGCTAAATTCTTCAGGGTCAAAAGAACCTCCCACCCATTCAAGCATGGATTCATGCTCTGGATGCTGCGGGTCTTGAATTGCTTCAAGAAAATCTTCATATCCCCACGGTCCCCCTACATCTTCAGGCGGGCAGTTTCTTTTACCACCGATACATACTGGATATTTAATGCCTTCTTCCGGGTCAAGCACCTTCTCAACAACAATGTCATGTCTCCAGTCATCACCAAAATCGTAAACATATCTGAATTTATCCTTTGGCGCAAAGTTCATGCTGCTTAACTTTACCCTTTTTGCACTTTTTACTTCATATCTGTCGTAAAAATCCCAGTCATCATCTTTTTCCCCAATAATCATTTCTCTCAGCCTGAACTCATAAAGGTGGGATTCAAACCATCCCATCGCATACTGGATTATCCTGTGGAGTTTATAAAACGTGATATCGTCTCTAACCAATACCCTCCTCCAGACAGGAGGCTTTACGTCTTTTAATGTTATCTTCAATTGAAGAATTTTCATACCCTCACGACTCCTTTTACTTGTATTGATGCACTTCTATTTTATCATTTCTCTATGTTCTGTAACAGTAAAAACAATATTCTATTATCATTATGCATTAATCTTTTATTTGTCCAAATATCTTAATATAAATATCACATCCATGCTCTGATGTAAACAAAAAACTCATGTCAAAACTCCCCCTCATACCCTTATCCCATCTCTCCTTAAAACTGCTCACACTAAACAAAAATCATGGCTCCAATAAGGTTTCTACCCTATTTTCACCATGATTCTTAACAAGACTTTTTATTCATGACACAAGTTTCTTGGGTATACAGCAAGAATATCATTTAAAGTCTATGGCCTTAACAGGACATTTATCGATTATCGCTTTCAATTCATTTATTTGTGTATCATATTTGTGTATCATTAAGTGCAGATTCTTTACATTTTGCTTTCTTATCCACTACCTTAAAATGCTGAGGCATTAATTTTTCACATAGTCCACATCCAATGCAATATTGTTTTTTAATATCAATACCAGTTACTTTGCTTAAACTTTGCTCTTCCTGAACAGGAATATTTTCTTTTTTTACAAATACAGTCATTAGATATGACATTATCAGTATGGATATTACTGTCAATATCCACCTTATCCCCATAAAATGTGCCCCTAAGAATTTTGCTTCATTGGCAAGCATGGGTACTTTTATTACCGCCCATGCACTTAATATTATAACTACATTTGCGATGCTGGCACCTTTCTTTAAAAGCATTTTGCAGATTGGAAATGCTGCATAAATAGGTCCTGCTGAAAAACTGCCCAATAAGAATGAGAATATACTCCCCTTTATTCCTGCTTTCTCCCCAAATCCATTCATGATTACTTCTTTAGGAACCCATGCTTCAATAATTGATGTAAGAATAAAAATCACAGGCATAATTTCAAGCATTTCTATAATATAATACATGCTGTTTTTGACAGATAAATAAGCCTTTTCGGGCATTGCAATAAATAGAAGAATATATGCCAAAGATACTGCTGCCAGCAGTTTGTTCTTTTTAATTATTTCAATCATTTTACATAATCACTCCCATCGTCAGCGCTATTATAAGTGCAAATACAAAACTAAGAACATTACGGGTAGTGGCAAATTTCAAACCAAACTCTTGTTTTTCTAATGGGAATGTCACTACTCCAACCATCGTTAAAGTAGTTAAGAATGCAACGGCAGGGACAATACTTGCACCTGCATCTACAAAAGAACCTACCAGAGGAAACGCTACAAAGGCCGGAATTAATGTAATGCTGCCGGCCAAAGCAGAAACAATGGTTGAAATAAATGTATTAGATTCTCCTAGAGTACTCTTTATAACTTCAGGCGGTATGAAGGTCAAAATCAATCCTATAAGCAGTAAAATGCCTATTATCTGTCCGACCATATTTTTAATCATGCCTTTTGCCATTTTCATTGAATTGAATGTCTTCTGCTTATCTTTAACAAGGGATGCGATAAACGCAACCCCTGTTATTCCCCATAACGATACTGTAAAAATATCCACCCCTCATTACTCCTTCTCTTTGTAGTTTTTGGGATTGGGTGACTTTACTACAAAGAATTCCAGTACTTCTTCGTCTTGATTATGGACATTCATTTTTGTTTTATATGGGATATTAATAATATCTCCCTTAGTATAAAGATGTGGTTCCTGTTCATTTAACTGCAAAGTCATTTTCCCTCGTACAATTATCATATAAACGTTGGAATTGGAATAGTGTTCAGGAAGATTTGTTCCTTTTGTAAGAATCATATGATTCAGGTGAATATTCTCATCATCCACAATCCTTTCAATTATTTTGTCATCTGTAAGACTGTATACATATTTTTTCTCCAGCATAAAAACTCTCCTCGTATAATATGTTTAGAATCACTTTTTACTAAGTGTTCTAAGCATGTTTTTATATTTAAAATACAATTTTTAATTGAGATATCCTAATGCTATAATAAAACCAAGAATAGTTAGCGAAGGATAATTCTATCTCTCCTTGCAAAACCTAATGGTTATTGCCTCTAAAGCATGCTTCTTGACTTAGCTATCATAACCTTCCAACTCAGATGCTGCATCTCCTTGACTAGACCAACAGCAAGGTAATTTTCAAAGATGAATGCTAATAGTGCGAGGTTGAAGTTAGTAGCTAAGATTAGGATATCTCTTTTACTAATTGTTCCCCA